>NZ_JASCOP010000003.1:0-100096 GCF_029959395.1 Stenotrophomonas sp. PS02300 | reverse complement strand
AAAATCTTTTTTATTTGGGCGGGGGGGGGGGGGGCCCCCCCCCCCCCCCCCCCCCCCCACCGCACCCGATCAGGCCGCAACGCGCTCCCTGCGCGCGGGCTGCGCGTCGGCCAGGCGGAACTGCCCGACCGATTGCTGCAGCTCGGACGACTGCGCGTTCAATGCACGCGCAGCGGCCGAAGCCTCCTCGACGAGGGCAGCGTTCTGCTGGGTCACACCATCCATCTGCACGATGCTCTGGTTGACCTGCTCGATCCCTGCCGCCTGTTCCTGGCTGGCGTTGGCGATCTCTTCGATCAGCCCACCCAGCTCCCCTACCGATGCCACCACCCGCTGCAGGGTCTGCCCCGCCTGGCTGGCCAGTGCGCTGCCATCGGCCACCTGGGCCACCGATGCCTCGATCAGCGTCTTGATTTCCTTGGCCGCGCTGGCCGAGCGCTGCGCCAGCGCGCGCACCTCGGAGGCCACCACCGCGAAGCCACGGCCCTCTTCACCGGCACGCGCGGCTTCCACCGCCGCGTTGAGCGCCAGGATGTTGGTCTGGAACGCGATGCCGTCGATGACCGTGGTGATGTCGGCGATGCGGCGCGAGGACGCTTCAATCCCGGTCATGGTGTCCACCACCTGCGCCACCGCGGTGCCGCCCTGCACGGCCACGTCGGCCGCTTCGGCGGCCAGGCGGTCGGCGCGGCGGGCGTGGTCGGCGTTCTGCTTCACCGCCGAAGTCAGTTCTTCCAGCGACGCGGCCGATTCTTCCAGGCTGGCCGCCTGCTGTTCGGTGCGGCGCGACAGATCATCGTTACCGGCGGCAATCTCCGCCGAGGCGGTGGCTACCGATACCGCCGCCTGCTGGATGCCGCCCACGATGGCGGTCAGCTGGGCCACGGTGGCATTGGCGTCATCGCGCATGGTGGCGAACACGCCCTGGAACTGGCCTTCGATGCGGCCGCGCAGGTCGCCGTCGGCCAGCGCGCGCAGCAGGCCGGACAGCGCGCTGAGGTTGCGGTCGGCGGTGACCATCAAGGTGTTGAGGCCTTCGACCATCACCCGGAAGTCGTGCTGGTAGGCATCGGCGTTGCCGCGCACGCTGAAGTCGCCCGCAGCGGCGGCCGCGACCAGGTGCTTGATCTCGCCGTTGATCGCCTGCAGGCGATCGCGCACGCCATTGACCGATTCGGTGATGCGCGCCTTTTCGCCCGGCAGCTGCTCCATGGACTGCGACAGGTCGCCGTCGGCATAGCGACGAACGAGGTCGACCATGCGCATCTTGACCCCGATGTGCGCGGCGACCAGTTCGTTGGTACCGGTCACCATGGTGCCGAACTCGCCTTCGAAGCGGCTGGCGTCGATACGGTGGCTGATCGCGCCTTCGGCGTGGCGCTGGCTCATTTCGTTCTGCGCGTGGATGATCTCGCGGAGCTTGTCCTGCATCTGCTGCAGCGCGCCCATCAGGCGGCCCACTTCGTCCTGGCTGCGCACCACGATGCGCTGGTCCAGGCGGCCGGCGGCCACGTCACGCGCAACCTGCCCGGCCTGTGCCAGCGGCACCGTGAGCAGGCGCCGCACCACCACGATCAGCGCCACGATCACCGCCAGCAGGCCCAGCCCGGAAACCACGCCGATCTGCAGCATCAGCTTGTGCAGCACGGTCTGCAGCACCGACGTGGGCTCCAGGCCGAGCACCGTCCACTGCCACGGCCCGTAGGTCTGGGCGGTGACGAAGTAGGTCTGCGGGGTGGCGTCCTTCGCGATGCGCAGGTGCAGGGTGGCCTCGGTGGCCTTGCCGGCCAGCAGGGCATCCAGTTCGGCGCGGTCGCTTGCGTCGATCAGCTCGAGCAGCTTTTCACCTTCACCGGCGGAGCCGGCCACCACGGTGCCGAACTGCTCGCCTGCGCGGGTGTTGACCGCCAGGAAGTGGCCTTCCTTGCCGAGCTTGGAGTCGCGCAGGCGAGTCTTCAGCGCCGCCAGGCCCTCGGTGTAGTTCTGGCCGACGAAGGCGATGCCGGCAACCTCGCCTGCGGCATCCTTGATCGGCATGTAATGGGTCATGTAATCCACCCCGAACAGCCGTACCGGTCCGGTGAAGCCTTCGCCGGCCAGCATCTTCGCGTAGGCGGGGCTGGCGTGGTCGAGCACGGTGCCCATGGCGCGCGCGCCTTCGGCATTGCGCACCGAGGTGGAGACACGCACGAAGTCATCGCCGTCGCGCACGAACACGGTGGCCACGCCACCACCGGTTGCCTCGGCGAAGCGGTCCACCGCGCCTTCCTGCAGGTTGAGCACGTCGGTGCCCAGGCGCAGGGTTGGGGTCTGGCGCTCGCCCACGGTCACGGTGTTGGCCGCATCCACGCTGACCTCGCCGGCCGGCAGCATGGCGCGGAAGATTCCGGCCATGCGTTCGGTGCTGTCGCTCAGGCTGCGGTCGTACAGTTCCACCGAGTCACGCATCAGGTCGGTGGACGACTGCAGGCCGGCTTCAACGCGCTGCTGGTAGCTGGTGGCGGCCTGGCGGTAGATCAGCACCGCCAGCGCCACGAACGCTACGGTGGTGATCAGGCCCATGAGCAGCGCCAGGCGGGCGCCGATGGAAGTTGAGAAAACGGTGGCGGCACGGGTCGTCATCGTTGGTACTCGAAGGTGGGGGTTGGATTGAGAGATACGTCACAGTTCTTATCGGCACCGAAGTGGTCCTCTTTACGTAAAAAAAGACAAAACACGCAAACCTTTCGTTTGATCCAAGTTGTTGATCTGAAACAGATGTCTCCCGGTTGCACCTTCACAAAGCCGGATTGCCGTTCAGGAATGGGCGGATTTTTCTCAAGTTGGGCTCCCTCCTGCCGCCAGCGGCGGCGCCCTGCCCGCCCTTAGGATCGGATTGCCGCACCCTTGGCAGCGCGGGGTGCGCGGCGCTACACTTGTTCACATCGCGGCACCCACGCCGCGTAGCAGCACACTTGGGGCCATAGCTCAGCTGGGAGAGCGCGTCGTTCGCAATGACGAGGTCAGGAGTTCGATCCTCCTTGGCTCCACCACTTAATTTGCTTTGTTTATCAAGAGGTTGGACAGGAAACTGGCCAGCCTTTTTTTCTTGCCCTGGCCCCCTAAATCCAAGTAAAACCAGGCCTTTCCAAGGATGGTTTTTCCCAATCTTTTCCCAATGCCATGATCGGAATCCTCCCTGTTCTGCGCGAAATGTTCCCGGGCAAGGCGATGCTGACCGTCGAGGACGTCGCTCAGGTGCTCAACCGGACGGGCGCGGGGGGCTACGAGCAGACCCGGGATCAGCTTTCCAGAGGGCTCATCGTTCCCGGGCTGAGGAAATTTGGCGGAAGCTGGCTGGTACCCATCACCACCTTGGCGGCAGCCCTTGATGGCCTGGTCCAGACCGATGTCACCGGCAGATCCTCACCGAAGCCATTGGCCGCGACTCATACCGTAGTCTCAGCCGAGCCATTGATACCTCGCCGGACCGGCCGAATGCCAAACCGAGCTAAGCAACGTTTGGAGCTCCAGCAAACTCGAGCCTGCCTGTTCTGGCCGCTCGTGCTCTCAACACTGAGAAAATGGCAACTCGACGCGGCGCTTCCACCGCCCGCCGTCCGCCAACCTCGAAAGCGTTTCTAATATAAAAGAACTGCAGCTAGGGCATCGGAGAAAGATCCCGCTGGTTGACTTCCGAGTCTGGCATGCTATCGATCAAACCGAGCCGTAAATGGTTAACCCACCTACGGCTTGCGAGCCTCCGAGCAAACGGCCTCCTCCCCCGGCTGCTCGGGGGCTTTCTTGTTTCAGACCCTTGCGCTTTCCCAAAAATCCGCTACCCCTGAAAGCATCCATATCTTTCTGGGAGGAAAGCATGAAACGCCCAAACAGCCTTGCTGGCGCTTTGGCAGCGGTTGCTTCTTTGGTTTTAGTCGGCTGTTCGACCGTGAAAAAACCCACAACCCCAACGCAAACACTTGGGGTTTGGACGCCAGCCAAAGCACCTTCTACTTTTTACCGCCTTACTCACCCCAAACAAGAACGGGCTTGGAAGGGGGTCTCGCCTGTCTTGCGTGAAAAAGTCGAAGCCGTCGTGGCGCAGTTGGCGGCAGAGGGCTTTCATATACGCGTTGTGGAAGCCTACCGGAGTCCTGAGCGTCAAGCAGCCCTAATGGCTTCTGCTAGTGGCGTGACCAGCGTGGGAGCGTGGTCCAGCTGTCACAACTACGGCTTGGCGTTGGACACAGCCGTTTTTGTCGACGGGAAGCCAAGCTGGAACTTGAACGATCCGCACGTGATGGCCGGCTACCTGCGCTTCGGGGAGCTGTCGGAGATCGTCGGGTTGAACTGGGGCGGGCGGTGGACCAGCCCCAAGGACTACCCACACGTGGAACTCAAGTCCGAATGCGGGCAGGCCAAGCTGGCTTATCGCCAAGGCCGAAAGCTCCCCATTTTCACAGCTCCGCTAGAACCCGCTTCTTATCTCCTCGCGCGCGCCTTGCCGCCAAGTTGGTGCCCTCGTGGGTCGGGTTGGGCGTGCGCGGCCTGGGGAACCGCAAAGCCATTGGCTTGGCAATGGGAAACACCGAATCGAGCATGTTTGGCGACCTTTCCTAACAAGATGAAAAAGATCGTCTGATTGCCTTGCGCAAATGAAATCCCCTGCTATGGATTTAAGTATCAATCCAAACTCGGGAGGGTTTAAATGTTTCCGCATCGTCTAGCCATTTTATCCGCACTGATCGGCGCTGCTTTGTTTGTAGCGCCGGCTTACGCTCAAACCGCTACGGGCACGGGCGCAACGGCATCAGGGCCTAACTCAACGGCAACGGGTGAATACGCCCAAGCGTCTGGTCCAAACTCTACCGCTACAGGAGCCTACGCGATTGCTACGGGCAACGGAGCCATCGCGAACGGGATTCAGGCCAATGCGTCGGGTGACAACGCGCAGGCATATGGCACTAACGCCCAAGCATCGGGCCAGAACTCGATGGCCATTGGACAGACCGCGAATTCGGCGGCAGAGAGGACTGTTGCCATCGGCACTTTGAGTTTTGCTGGTGCTGAAGATGCGGTCGCAGTTGGACAACAATCGGTCGCGACCGGTGTTAAGTCGGTAGCTCAAGGTGTGCAGGCGCAAGCCAGCGGCGATCTGTCCATGTCCTTTGGATACCTCAGCCGCTCGCGCGGCAACGCCTCGATTGCTCAAGGGAATCAGGCCCACGCCAACGGAAATCATGCGGTTGCGATTGGTTCGTCCACCGTTGCCGATGCATTTCAGTCACTTGCACTGGGCGTTGGGGCTGAGGCTCGCGCTCAGGATTGTGTCGCCCTGGGCTCTCATAGCCGCTGCTGGGCCAGCGACGAAGTCAGCGTGGGATCCACTTACGAGGACGGGGGCCAGAGCACTCGTCGCATCACCAACGTTCGCGCCGGCACCTCGGACACCGACGTCGCAAACCTCGGACAGGTCCGTCAGGCGGCCCAAGCGTTGGGCGGCGGCGCCACGTTCGTCAACGGCAACTTTGTCGCGCCCATCTATCAGTTCCGCAGCGGTGCCACGCATCAAACCGTTGGAGCGGCCTTGGATGATCTGGACGGGCGCGTGACCTTCCTTGAGCAAAACCCAGGCAGCGGCTCGGGCACGCCTGGCCCGCGTGGCGCAGATGGATTAAGCGCCTATGAGGTGGCGTTGGCCAACGGTTTCCAGGGCAATGAACAAGATTGGCTGGCAAGCCTGAAAGGGGAGCCTGGGATCCAAGGGCCCGCTGGCAACGATGGCGTAGACGGAACCGCAGGGACCGGCTCGGGCTCAACTGCAAAGGCGGGCAAGAACGTCGAAGTCACCAACAACTCAGACGGCACCCAAACCGTTACGGTCAGCGACAACGTGCAGCTGTCGGACGCGGGGTCAGTGAGCGTTGGCGCGACCACCGTCAACGCCCAAGGCGTGACGATTCAAGGCGGTCCCTCGATCACCACGGGAGGCGTCAACGCAGGCAATCAGCGCGTGACCAACGTTGCCAGTGGGCGTATCGAGCGGGGCTCCACCGATGCCGTCAATGGCGGCCAGCTTTGGGACGCTCAGCAAGCTTGGAACGACCGGTGGACAGACACTGACCGCCGCTTGCGCCACCAGGACCGTCGGGCTAATGGGCTCGGGGCTCAGCTCGGAGCGATGTCCCAGATGGCCACCGCTGCGGCTCAGAACGGCGGGACTGCCGTGGGCCAGGTCAACCTGAACGTTGGGGCGGGTTTCTCGGGCGGCGAAGCGGCGATCAGCGTCGGCTGGGGGGCCCGAATCTCGGAGCGCACCAGCGTCTCGGCTGGCGTGAGCTTCGGCTCTGGCAACAAGCCGGTGGCTGGTTTCGGGCTGAGCATCAACCTGGGGCGCTAAACGAACGATTGCATGGTGGGAAAAGGAGGTGATCGTATCTCGGCAAGGGCCCTTCGGGGCCTTTGTTCGTGCCAGGGCTTGACGAATGGGTTCTTTCTTTTATGGGTATATAGGTATACCCATCAATGGAGGACCCTTGAACTGGAAACGCAATCAGAAATACCTGTCCCGCCCACGCCATCTCTACGGGTTGTTCTTTGACAACGGGTGCTGCTACGTGGGGCAGACCGTCGATTTAAAGCAACGCGAGCAGCAGCACCGCGGTGCCCGTGGGGGCTGGCAGGGCAAGCCGTTCACCTTTGTTCCACTGTCCAGCGTGACTGGCACGCAGGCCCACGCTGAGCTGCACGAGTATGCCTGGCGCTACAAGGCCTTCAATCAAGGCTGGCGCATCTATGCCAAGCCCCCGGGACAACTCATTCGCGATCCTCGCAGACGCACGACGGGTTATATGAAGTCCCTGGCTGCTGGCTACAGGTGGCCAGAGGCGGCCCCAGGAATACGTCACGTTCTCGGCTCTTCGCCGTCGCTGGCATGGGGTTTTTTCAAGTGGTTGATTCTCTTTCCTGCACTTCTCTGCCTTGCTTTGACCCTCCTTCGCCTCGGTGCAATGGGTCTGTAGCTAAGTGGGACCGGCGGAAGCCGTGGTCCACCCTGCGATCTCTTTCAACGCGCCTTTGCCTTGGCCGGTTTTGACCTTGCTTTGGGTGCAAAAGGCATTAAAAGAACGCGGCCAATGGGCCGCGCCTGAAAGCAAAAGCGTGAGGGGAAGAAGGCAAGGGGCGGCATGGCCGCCCTGTATGCCTATCACCGGATGATTCCCTGCCTTTGAAGAGGGATTTGCACCGGGACTGGCGGCTCGGCCAGTGGTCGAGGAGTGCGTCGAAGCGCCTCGAACACTTCAAGCAACCCGCGCGCCCTGCGCTCGCCCTCGCTCATCTGGGCTTGGGCCTGCCGCTGCTCGCGGTGCTCTTTCACTATCATGTCCAGCTTGCCTTGGATGCCGCTTCGCTGCATGGGGGGCCGCTGGAGGGATTGCTGCTGAGGCGATTGAACCTGCATGGGATGTAGAGCCGCTCCTATTTTCTTGCCTACCACGCCCGCGTCGAGGACGGTCTCCTTCAACCGCTCCAGGCCCAGGCGCTCGTGCAGGCGCTCCACGTCATCAGATGTCGCATACATCCGATAGCTACCCTTTGTGAGACGAGTGAAGGCGACGAGGGCGGAGTGGGCGTCGAGCATGCCCAGATTGGCCAAGTGGAAAACCTCCCGCTTCCCTTGGCCCTGGCTCTTATGCACTGTTCCTGCGTAGCTATACTGCAAACACTTCATCTCAAAACTGTTGAACGTCAGACGCCGCCCATACCCCTTCGTCTCCGAGCGAATGGAAACCGCGATGTCGTAGCCGCCCTTCCTTGAAGGTTTGATGTTCTCCACCACGGCCTGCGTGCCATTGATGACCCCCAGGTCCTTATTCTTCGTAGTGAAAACGATCTGGTCGCCTTTGGACAGTGCCAAGTCGAACTTGCGTCCCTTGTCCCGAGCCTCTATCACCACCATACCCTCAAGCTCGACAAGTCATTGATAGACAACATCGCCGTCGACGACCGGGCACTTCTAAAGACGCAGGCGATCATCCGACTTGCACAGGATCTTGGCTACGCGACCGTCGCTGAAGGGGCGGAAACCGCTGAGCAGGTAGAACGTCTTAGGGCCTTGGGATGCGATGGGATCCAAGGCTACGCCTTGGCTCGCCCCATGAATCCGGACCTTCTGATCACCATGCTTCGGGACCAACCCGCTTTTCCCTGGTAATCCGACGCTGCTCATTGATTCACGCGTAGCCATGGGCCGACAACCTTACGTGGACCCCGCAGCAGTAGGCGTTACGCTGCCACCTGGCACATGCCATCTCAATAGAAGCGGCTATCCGACAATTAGACTTTTGGCGACGTTCTCCGCTGCAAACAGCGCGGCCTCCAACGTTGCAAAAGATGTTCGCTGAACCGTTTCGCTTTCCCCGGACTCAAGGCGAACACTAAGAAGGATCCAGTCGTCCACCGACTCTTGCCAGACCTCTGCGGTGTAGCTGGTATCAAAGAGGCCCAAGACCACGTTGAAATGACGATCGTCCGATTGCTGACTACCCATGTTGTTCGTGCCTGGACGAGCCCTCCAACATCACTCCCGCAGTGCACTCCTTACACCACTCGCGAATCTGTCGGCAAGCTGCTTAATGCTGATAAGAAACGCTACCCCAATGCTTCCTGTCATGGTCGCGCTCCGCCATCCGGCTCATTGAGCCCGAAATTACATCACTCTAGGAGCATTGCACTGGGGGCGGTGGATAGCAATAGGGTGTGTTCGCTGCAGGCGTCGCTGCACTATCGTGTGAAGAGGGGACCGATGCCAGCACCACATGGGGAATGGCCGCTGCTGTGGTCTGCCTTCCCCGCAAAGAGGGGTTTGCCGCAGGGTGCGCCGAGGCTTTGCTACAAAACACGACGGCGACCATCGGTTGCTGGCCCCTCCCTGGCAGGAGAACTCCCTGGCCTCAGACCGGCGTCGCAGGCATGAAGCGTTCAGCAGATCAAGGCAAAGGCATGGCAACAAACCTCGCTTCTCCCCCAGAGGAACACCAAGTGTTGCAAAGTGAGCACCTAAAAATGGGAGCTATTGGCTAAGCTGACGCGAGGGAACAGCTCGGCACCCGCACGAGCCCAAGTGCGACCGCATGTAACTTTCCGGCCAGCGCCTCATCCGCCACGGTGGCAGTGAAATGGGGAAAAGTCAGTGGCGGGCTCGCGAAGATGGTGGTCAACAACCGTCCATAGACAACCATCTGGAGAGAACGCCCGGCCGCGTCCCGCATGAAACTGTTCAGGAAGCAAAGCGATTCCGGCGACAAGTGGATTCGGAACTGCGGATGTCCGGCCCCGCCGTAGCCTAAGAACTCAATAGCGCTGAATTGGACTTTTAAAGTATTCGGTTGCAAGGCAAGCTCGGGCGCAGTGGGAGAATCGCGTTAGTGCACTCATCGTCAGCGAACCTCGGTCGCTGGGCGAAGCACCTTGCATTTGACGTCCACAGCTGCGGAGTGAATTAAACAGATCCCCAGCCTCATCGTCATCATCTCAGAAGCTGAGGTAAAGGTATTGTGGCGGACCGGCCTCCCACCGTCGTTCTTGGCTGCCCTCGCGCGCTACTGCCCAACGCTTCCGGCGGCATGGCCCGCTCAATCTACAATGCCACTGTTTGTTGTGGCTGTTTGGCAAAAAGCGCGTCCACCGGCATGGAGTCCTCTTGCGAGTATGCTGGTTCGGTGACCGCCAGGCTAGTGAAAGACAAGCGGCACGCTCTGTTGGGAGGGAGAGCGCCGCTTCAACCGCGCCCTGCACCATCTCTAGTCACGGAGGGAATCCGGGCATCCATCGACACGTGCAATGATGATCCATGAGGCTTGAGGTGAGCAGCGTTCCACGCTGCTACCATCAACTGCCCCCAACCTGATTGAGCACTATGGAACTAGCGAACCTCTCTCTCATTCAAGAGCGCATTCGTGGCATTGAGGGACAGCTTGAGCTGTCTCTTGCCCACTTCAAAGCATTGGAAGTAGGTCTCCGACTGGCGATTGCCACCCACAAGGATCTGACGAGCTTTCTCGCAGCGTTGGATGTCTTCGAAGAGGGCAGCGATGGCCTCGGCCCTTTGGCAGGAAGCGGTTGCTCAGCCGATTATCAGCGCGCCTTCAGCGAAGGCATTGCGAACATACGGAAAGACGTCCGTTATTTCCAAGAGAAAAGCGCTGGCTAACACGCAATCTGTCATTGCAAGCGGTCGCTCCCAGGCACAGTCGGACCTCGTCGAGGACCTGAGGGCGTTTTGATAGCCGGTCTCCGACCAAAGTCATTCTCAAGGACAGGGCGTCCTCCATTGAGCGCCACGTCACCCATCCTGGACGACGACAGCGTCTGAGGGACGAGGAAACTGCTGGCCAAGGGCGGTTGGCGCCCAGTCTGGGCCTTCACAACCTGCTGGACACTCGAGCGCGAGGAGGTGGTGATCCGCCTTTTCCTAACTCGCGCAAGCTATCCGCCCAGCTCCTTAGGGCGAGGGGCGCTGCTCCCGGTGGGAAAACGCTCCATGAATTCAGCAAATCGCCGACCTGCGATGGCTTGACGCACGGCGCATTTGGGGCATTTGAGCACAGCGCCGCCCCGGGGCAACCGGATCAAAGAAGGCCCCTCGGAAGCTCGGAACAAGTGGCTGCAATACAGGCATTTTGCGTAAACGCAGTCCACGTGCACGGTGTCTGGGTGGGCCGCCGCGCTGAAGTCGCTTTGGATCTCAAACAGGTAAAAAACGCCGGTGTCGGGCATGACAGAGCCTCTCGTTGCGGCGGGAACGGGCGACAAAGTCTCCCGGAAGGCTGGTGAAGGCCTCAAGTCAGACCTTAGCGCGCCATTTGTTAAGAACAAGCATCCTGGCCTTGCTCAAGGATAGGCGGCAGTCGAACCTAAGCTTGGATCTGCGGCGCTGTCTTCACAACCATTGGAGCAGAGCCGTCGGAGAATGTCGCCATGAACAAGGCACCTGATGGTCCGGATGGCGTATGCATTACCCTGTATCGAGACAGCGGAAGCAAGCAAATTCAGCTGGATAATTTGGCCTCACTCCGCTTAGCGGATGACGAACTACTGTGGGTGGACGCCTGTGGCAGTGGACAAGAATCGCTGCGGTCGGTCTGGGACGCCCTCGGACTAAAGGGCAACTCGCTCGACGCCTGTCACGGCTCAACCAATCCGCGTCTGGAAAAGTTCGCGGGCTGCTTTATAGCCAAGGTAGTCGCGGTTATCCCGTCGGAGGAGTTGGGGTTTCGTGGCGCCGTTCTGACGATCATTGCCGGGCCGAACTTCGTCGTGACGCACCACGACGAGCAGATCGACTTCCTATCCGACATTAGGGACCGAGATCCTGGCGCCGCCTGCGACATCGGCTGCCTCGGCGAAGCAAGCTTTGTAGCGGCCATCCTGGACTGGCATCTTTCAACCTACTTTGCAGCGTGCGCTAGGTTCGAGGTCGAGATCGAGCGGCTCGAGAGCCGTATTTTGTCGGATCAGCCGCCTGGCCGCTCGGCACTCCCTCAGCTCTGCGCGTTACGAGGCGCGGCGTCCCGGCTTCGAAGGATGCTGGCGCCCCATCGGATCGTCTTCGACGGGCTTTCGCGGGCCGACTTTGTCCCCGATGGGAACGAAGACGTCGCCCGTCACCTGCGGGACTTGGACGACCGGTTCGAGCGCGCTATGGATGTCGTGGAGAATGCTCGGGAACTGGTGGTCGGGAGCTTCCAGCTGTTCAGCACGCAAACTGAGCTTCAGACCAATGAGCGCATGAAACTGCTGACTTTCGTTACAGTCGTGACGGGGTTGCTCGCGGTCATCGCAGGGGCGCTGGGGATGAACTTCGAGGCCAACTTCTTCGGCGCGAAGACCCTCGGCTTCTGGTTGGCGGTGCTTCTGATGGCCAGCCTCGGAACGGCTGCTGTCGTGATTGGAAAGCGACGCGGGTGGCTGTAGAGCCGTTTGGGGCCGCTACGAAACAATGTCCGTTGGCGCAACATCGCCCGTCGCGTCCTATGCGTGGCTAATGAAACTGGTCTTCCCTGCCCCTCTTGCTCTAGTTCACTGCAAATCCACCGCCATCGGACACCCCGGCGTGTCCAAGTGCGCATGTGACCTACTCGCCAGGATGCGCAAGCTGCACACCGAGTTGTTCGAGCTTTTGAAGGTTCGCTGCGGAACCTCTGAGACGCCATCGGGCTCCTTTCGCGTCATGCCCACTTTGGCCGTTTGCAATCGATGCCGGAGGCGCATAACGGAGTTCGTGTGCCAGGACTGGAGCTAGAAACCCTTCCTGGAACCCATCCTTCTGCAGAATGCCGTCCACAAGCTACAGCGACGCTTGGCTGAACCGTTCATCTTTGACGTCGGAGTGCTAGAGGTCGACTTCCCTGTCCTGCATACTGGGATGCGTTGGACTGGGTGAGCTTGATTGATGCCAATGGTGGCAAGGCTTCGAGTCCTGATGGTCGAGGATCAAGATGATCTGCGGGAGTTGATCGGTTCCGCCCTCCGGGACTATGGGGTTGCTGTGATCACTGCCGCAGATGGGGTGGCGGCACAAGCGTTGATTGAATCGGACGAAGAGTTTGACGTGGTATTTACCGACGTCAGGATGCCCAACGGTGTGTGCGGGGTCGCGCTCGCGGAAAGCATTAGGGAAACGAGGCCGCACGCTCGGGTCATACTTACGTCCGGCTTCGCGCCCGCGCAGCTGCCGCAGTTGCCGCCCGGCGTAGCCTTCCTCCCAAAGCCCTATCGACTCAAGCAACTGTTTGCGATTTTGAGCGCAGTCGCTGCAGGGGAAGAGTGAGACGTGGCGGAGCCGCGATCACCAGAAGCCTTCTGACGGTCCGCTCAGCTTGGCCGTCAACGCAACGTGGCGTGGGCTCTGACCGGGAAGGTCCCCATACCCACGACCTTCGGCGGTGCAGCGTGCAAGCGAAAGTTTTCCGTCGGCAGGTCTCCAAGGCGCGTCATGTGCTCAATGATGGGAATGCCAGCTGCCAACAGAACCGAGTGAACGGGGCGCTCTGTCCCTGCTGTGTCGTCGATGTTGAGCGAGTCGATCCCCACCATCACGGCACCCTGGTCGCGCAGGTATGTAGCGGCCTTCTCTGTAAGGTAAGGGTGCCCATCAAAGTAGCGCTCGCTGCCCCAGTGTTGATCCCAACCCGTGTGAACCAAGACCGCACGTCCCCGACACTCGTAGGGAACGAAGTGGTGCCAGTCTATGGCGCGGTCGGCAGCGCCGAGCGCCTTGACGGTGATCCCAGGCACGTCCGCAACGTGGCTGAGCGGCAGGTCGGCCAAGTCGTATCCGTCTGCGTAGCGATGGAACGGCACATCGATGTAGGTCCCGGTGTTGCCGACCGTCTCAAGACGGTCAATTTGGAACTCCGTGCCGGCGCCATACAACGAACGGGAAGCGATCCTGGAAAGGTGGTCACAGATCATGGGGGCGGGTAGGCCTTTCACTGTCATCATGCCGCTGCTGATGGAGTGGCTAAGATCAATGAACGCCGGAGCATTAGCTTCGCCGGCCTCCCTTGGAGCTGGACTCGTGGAGCGCTTGTGGGGCTCTTGGATGATGCGCTTGTTAAGGATGTGCGCTTTGCCGACCATCAACAGCCGCATGTCGCGGATGACATAAGCGGCAAGGAACTCATCGTCGATGTCGTCCCCCGAGATATCCAAGCGGAAGCCGTGGCCCTGGATGCCGCCCCCGTTGCTGAACTCGATTTCGAAATCGAAACACGCTCTCTTCTGCATTGGTTGGCGCCTCCGTTAGGTCTCAGTGTCGCGTCGTGCTCTGTGTGCTCGAACTTTTGCCCGGTTTCCGCAGCCGCTGGCCGAAGAGCACCACCGCCGCTTTCTTGGCCGCGAGGTGTCCTCAAAGACCATGGCGCACTCGGGGCAACGCCTAAGTCGATCCCGGCGCGGCACCACCAATAGACCTAGGGCGTCTTCCGACAAGACGGACATTGCCGCGTTCAACGGTTGGTCGCCGACCCGCACCAGCACACCATTCTGCAGGCAAGGTCTGAGCGGCATCCTGCTCGCCGTGAGGTTGAGAAAGGTGACGTCGTCGCCCGGTGGCGCCCTGCCATCGATGATCGACGTCGTGCAGCGATAGATCGCTTCTCTAACGTAGCGCGCAATGGCCAGGTCATTGGCTGAGAAACCGACACCGGCCGGCGCAAGCTCCGCCTGTCCTAGCCACGCAGCAAGGGCATTTTCGTCCTCTAAACGCTCCCTCCCCCGACCGGCTCGCTCGCCCAATGTGTCGACGAAATCCAAGGCAATGCACCCGGCAATGAATTCAAACCCGTTCACTGGCTTCATGTAACCTCTATAACTGGTGTCCGCGCCCCTAGTCAAGGGGTCGCGCGATAGGCATCACCCGGCACGGCGAGACCCGGGGGCGTCGCGGCGAAGGGCTGAACGGTTTAACGAATTAGCCTGGTTTGATTCAGGCTCTGGGTGGGGGATCATGGTTGCTAGCAGGGCCGGTTGGTGCGCAGCTGAAGGCAAACAGAGGAGCTACCGTAGTGCTTGTCACTGACAGATTCATCATCGTCAATGTCACTGAAGCCAAGCGTCTGCAGCCCATATCGCCGAGCGAGGACCTCGTCTGGCGGGGCGTGGAAAGCATGGACGTTGAGTGCCTGTCCTGCCACGGCCGGTGGGTAGCGTTACTGGCCGGCGTTGAGACTTATGGAGCCGCGCTCATGGTCTCTTGCCCGAAATGCGGGGCAGCAGAATCGGTGCCAGAGCGGGCACTTCAAGATGAGGCGACGCGGTAGTTGCGAGTGCCTCGCTACGATCTCCCCACGCTTTCATGGGATGTGGTTCGAATTAGTGATATAGAGCTAGCTATCCCCCTCGTTGTCGCGCAGTTGCTATGAACGTGCCTGTTACCGAAGTGCAAGAACGGATGGCGGTCTTAGGCACGATGCACGTCCTGGACTCCGAGTCCGGTGCTTCCTTGGACCGCATTACCGCACTAGCTGCCTTCGCTTTTGCTGCCCCGGTGCGTTCGTCTCGATCGTCGGGGAAGACAAACAACGATTCATCTCCGGGATCGGCCTGCCAGTTGCGGAAACCGATATTCGCGTCTCGGTTTGCGCTCATGCGATCGCCTGCAACGAGGTGATGGTCGTCCCTGATCTTCGCCAAGACCCGCGCTTTCAGCGCAATCCATTAGTCGTCGCGCAACCGCACCTCCGGTTCTATGCTGGAGCTCCTCTTGTGGCGAAGAACGGGGTGGCCATAGGGGCCATGTGCATCATGGACACGCAGGTGCGTGAATTTTCAGAGACCGATCGCGCTCAGCTTTCAACCTTGGCGCAGTTGGTCATGGCGCAACTCGAGCTTAGAAACATGTCGGGGCGATTGGAGCCTGTGAGCGGCATGCCCAACCGCCACCAGTTCCACATTGACTATGCTGGCCTGGCTCAGCGGCGCGGCGGGCAGCGGGTGTTCGCGGTCCTGTTGGACGTATTTGATATCCCCCGCGCAAACGAGGCCGGGCAAGCCCTTGGCATGCGGCCTTTGGAGGCGTTGATACGGCGGGCAGGTGTCCGGCTCAAGCTAGCCTTGGAGGGCTTGGCGGACGTTTACCACGTGGGAGTGACACGTTTTGCATTCATCGTGGCCCTGCCGAGTGCAAAGGATATCGAAGGGCTGGTAGACGAACTTCGGCAGCGCATGTCCCGCCCACTCATGGCTGCTGCCGTTCCCATGTCCCCTCGATTTCACGCTGGAATCTGCGCTGTGACGCTGGGGGAGGACACAAGTGACGACGTGATTCGAAAAATGTTGATTGGACTGCACGAATCACTCGAAGCGCGACAGGCTTTCGTTTGGTATTCCGAGGAACGCGACCACGACATGCGCCGCGCATATCGTTTGGCCGCAGACGCGGAACGTGGTCTGCGAAAGGATGAGTTCCACTTGGAATACCAACCGCGCTACCGCGCGTCGGATCTGCAACCGGTTTCCGCGGAGGCGTTGCTTCGTTGGACACACCCTCGCCTGGGTCCAGTTAGCCCTGGCGAGTTCATTCCAATCTTCGAGCGAACGGCCTTGATGGCAACGGTCACCCCGTGGGTGCTTGACGCTGCACTCGATCAGATGGTCGCGTGGCGGGACGCCGGTCACCACATGCTGCTGTCCGTCAACCTATCCGGGGCAGACCTTTCCTCTGACGATGCTTGGATCCGGATACGTTCGAAGCTAGAAGCCCGTCTTCTCCCGTTTGATTCCATTGAAATTGAGATTACAGAAGTGAATGGCTCCGCGCCGATTCTGTCGCAGGCAGACAGATACAGGCAATGGCAGACGCCGGCATCAAGGTTGCGATCGACGACTTTGGAAGCGGCTACAGCAACTTCGGCTATTTGTCGGATCTGCCGATTGACACCATCAAGATGGATAAGACGCTCATCGACAATCTTGAGTCGGATCCGAAAGCCAAGCCTAAGGTCGTCGCCATCATCAATTTGGCCCGGGAGCTGGGATACCATACCGTCGCCGAAGGCGTAGAGACGGCTGCTCAGCTCCAGTTCCTCCGGGAACATGGATGTGATCAGATACAGGGCTACGTTCTCTCCAGAGCAGTAAGCGCAGAAGCCTTGCTTGAAGTATTCACGAGCCACGATGCCGAGCAAGCCGAAAGCAAGCTGCATATCCGCTCATAGCAAGTGCGATAGCGGCAAGCTTGTAGTGCCCCCTACCCATAGACCACGACCGGTGACCACTCCGTCCTACAACTGGGCAGCGTGCGCCTGCGAACCAGAGGGGAAAGGCTGGTTCACATTCTTGGTGGGCGAGGTGTTTCTGCTGCCCGCCCTTGGCTTGGAAGTGGGCGAGTTGCGTCCGGATACGCTTGCCTGGGCTATCAGTTGGGCCACTCGGTTGTGCATAGCTGGACCCAGGGCCGAGCCGAATCCGACGAAGAAAAGCCAATACCCGTCTGGGCGGACGACCACCTCCTCCAAGCCAGGCGTCGAACCAACACCTTGGCGAAGGCGATCCACCCATACCTTGGATGGCATCCGGTCGAGCTGGGCCACGACGGCCACCTCCCCAGCGTCCAAGTCCATCACTTCAATGCGAAGAATTTCGGGAAAAGCGGTCGTAGTCGCCATGGCGCGCGCTCTGGTCAGTCCTTTGCGGAGTATCCAGAGCACATGCGAAAGCGGTGTCAACGCACCAAGATAGAACCATCAATGACCTAGGGGGCTTTGTGGCCAGCTTGCGCCCTTCTCAGAGCCCCTACCTCGTCGTCCCAACCCACGGTCGGCCGTCCGCCGCTTTTCCTGCCAGGAACAAGAGAGCCTACCCACTGAACGGTTTAGCAAGGTGCCAGACGTGTGTAGCGGACGTTTGGTCTCCCGACAGCGCTGTAACTGCACGATGCTTAGGGTGTTCTTACCGGCCTCGTTGTGGGGCCGCGAACGGAGAATGCCATGGGCAACCAGAACCAGAACCAGCAAAACCCTAATCCTGGGCAGAACCAGCCAGGCCAGCAGAATCAGCCTGGTCAGCAAGGGCAGCAGGACCGGGACACGCAGCGGCAGGGTCAGCAGCAGCAGGATCAGCAGAACCAGCGCCCGGGGCGGCAGGGCGGCGAGGAGGAGGAGTAAGACTAGCTCCCAGAGGATGCGGTCCACCCCTAGAGCGGGCTGCATCCTTCCTCTACCGCCCTCAGATCGAGCAAGGCGATGCTAGAGGCAGCTCAGTCCAACTTGGGGGATGAGGCGCAATGTCGCCGCAGAGCGCTTCCTGCCCGGCCTTCAAACGGACCGGCACGGCAACTGCCCATAATCCATCTCTATTAGCCTCGGTGATCCAATCCGGGCTGGCCATTGTCGCACCCTGTCGAAGAGGACGCTTGTGCTGTCGATGGAGAGCATCTGCCACCGCTTCCATTTCATGTGTGAACCAGCGATAGCCGTTCGCACAGATTTCAACGGGCTGGTCGCTTGGGTGCGGATAGTGCGGTAGCAGCTCCGCCAGGCGCACGGCTGCCTCCGCGGCCGTCTGAAGGCCAAACCCCTCCGTTGAAGCCCACTGGTTAAGAAGCCTTAAAGATGCCGGTGTCATGGGCTCATCTCCTCCTTCCAGGAAAGCTCGCATCGTCAGGCGGCATCGGTAAATTCCACGCGAAGGCCACTCAGCGCATCCCCGGGGCCGATAGGCCTCCGCCCAAGCGCCACATCAACTGCGCAGGGAAGCTGGCGCGGTGAGAGGTGGCTCAAGGCAGTCCAAGCATCGTGAGACCGCGTGAGGAAGCGTGAAGAAGTGTGAGGCACCGGTCTTTAATCAGACGTCGGGCACATGGGGAACTGATCAATGCTGAGCTGAGCTCTCGCCGCCGCTCGCCTTAGCTACGGCTTTCGGAGGTTGACTAGGCTGCGTGGAGAGCAACCAGGACAAGCATCCGCCCTGCTCGGCTGTCGGCGCCACTCGATGCCCGCAACGGGCTTGGGTTTCGACCTCGTCTAGAAACGCAGAGGCGGCGGCGAACCCGGTAACCGAAGAGTCCACCTGCTTGGCGGCATCAGAGAACGCCGAGGGTGTGAGAGAAGTCCCTTCGCAGACAAGGCAGACGAGCTGCCTCTTTCCCAGCTCAGTTAGCCCGTGCTTGGGAGGCTTTGCCACCATCACCCAAACGTAGCCTTCGGCGATAAGAGCCGCCGTTCTATCTGGAGCTGGATGAAAACCCTGCGCCACCATGCAGAGATCTGCCAGCAGGCAAAGCTGATGCTCTGAAGGGGACGAAGGATGCCGCTCACTCATCGCATCAATCTGCCACCGGCTCTGGCGAAGATCAATACGCTGGCGAAAGCTGGCTCATGGACAGCTGCCGGAAAAGTGCTGGAGACCATTTAAGACAATGTGCCATGGAAGACGAATGGTGGGGGAATGAGCACGCTAACCTCCGCTCCTAGAGCCGTATAGCGAGAATCGTCTTAAGTGACACTACGGTCGCCGTGCTAGCGTCCTCCAACAACCGCAGCGCCCGGGCCTTGTTTGAGCCCATGCCGGCAACCGCTTCCCTGACAACGATGGTGTCGTATTCCCTGGCATTGCTGTCATGGCAAGTGGCCGTAATGCAGGACTCGGCCGCCATGCCTGCGATCACGAGTTGATTGCAGCCGAGCTTGGCTAATAGAATTGAAAGTGGCGTAGCCAAGAAGGCTGAGTGCTTCGGCTTGAGAACGAAATAGTCTCCTGGCGACGGCACAAGAATCCGTGCGATTGTTGCAGGCGTGCCCTCGCATCGGAGGCACACCTGAACAAGTTCTTTGAAATCCAGCTGCCAATCGGCGAAATTGTCGTTGGCGTAGATCACCGGTCGGCCGGAGACCTGGAAATGTTCCCGCAGCTGTGCGATCGCTTTCGCCGCAGCAATTGCGCTGGCCTCAAGCGCCTCCGCCTGAGGGAAGTCGAACTTGCTGAACATATCTACGATGAGTAAGGCGGAGGCTGCTTTGGCCATGGCGGGACCCTTCGCGGTCAATCCCCGGTTTGGCTGTGGGGTGCAGCCAGCGCCTTGGACTGCGGCGAATCCTTCTGGCGAAGGAAGATCGTGAGCACGACCAACGAGAGAACCGCCAAGAATTCGCTCTGCCAGTTCTGGAAGGACTCAAACCAAAAACTACTGCTGAAGAGGTGCTCGAGGACCGTCGGCGCAGGGATGCCTCTGGAAACGCTCTCATCTACCTCACTGCGCCAGCTGCCGGCAAGGTGCAGGGAAAAGCTCACGACGAAGAGCGCGGTGAACGCGATGGCCAAGGAATGTCCATACAGCATCTTCCAGATGCCCCCCTTTCGAACGGGCCAAGGCGTCTGACCCTCCTCAATGCGGGCTTGCTCCTCGTCTTCTGGCATTGGCCGAGACTCGGCCGAACCCCTCTGTCGCAGCGAAACCGTCAGCAGGACATACATCCGCATTTGTAGAAACTCGCTTTCCCAGTTCTCGAAAGTTGCGCTGACGAAATGACCGCTGTGGAGGTAGCTCCATAGATCTAAGATTGGTCGATGGGCTTCCCGAAGTTCATCGTTGTGGGTGAGGAACCCGCTCCAAATCTGCCCCACCAGGGACGCGATCAAAAGCAGGAGCAGAACTATCGACAAGCCATTTCTCTTCCACATGTCTGCTGATCGCCCAGTTCTTGCGGCTTCCACCGTGGATACCGCAGTTAGCCTTGTGCTGCTCTACAAACGGAACGCAAAAATGCGTCACCCTTTCTCACAGGGACTCTGGCCGCAACCTAGAGCTAATCCTCCAACAGCGCTTCCCGAGGTCGCGCAGTCAAGACGATAGAAGCTGGTTCGTGGGGGCCGCGTGAGCGCTCAGCGCCCGGAGGCGAGGGCCGAATCCTCAGTGATTCGCTCCGAGACGTGATTGGTTAACGGGACTTCCCAGTCCTGGGATCCGGCCTCTTTTCAGGGATGGCCAGTCCTTCCAGGCCCCCTTAGCATCCGAGGTGTCACACCTGAATGGGCCTCATCGGCCTCCTGACAAGGTCATTGCGAAGTCCCGGCGGTAAACGCTGAAGTGCCCAAAAGTCGTGATCCGATGTGCCGCCAGCCGCCTTCTGCTGTGCCCCTCATAGTTGCGCGATTCTTCACGTCGTTTTGCGTGGACAAACGCGCATGCTTGCGTCTCCATTAAACGCTGAGAACGGGACCTCCCATGGCGATCAAAACCGCAGAAGAACTGTTTGTGCACGAGCTTTCTGACATCTACAGCGCTGAGAAGCAGCTCACCAAGTCCCTGCCCCGCCTGGCACGCGCCGCGGAGAATCCCGAGTTGGCTGCCGCGTTCGAAACCCACTTGGAAGAAACGCAAGGCCAAATCGAGCGGATTGACCAGGTGGTAGAAGTCCTGGGAATTCGACTCAAGCGCATCAAGTGCGCCGCTATGGAAGGCCTGGTGGAAGAAGGCAAGGAAGTGATCGATTCCATTGAGAAGGGCCCCGTCCGGGACGCCGCACTGATCGGCGGTGCCCAGAAGATCGAGCACTACGAGATCGCCTCCTACGGAACCATTGCAGCGCTGGCCAAGCAGCTCGGTTACAAGGATGCCTTGCCCTACCTCTTGGAGACGCTGCAGGAAGAAAAGTCCACGGACGAAAAGTTGACGTTGCTGGCTGAGCAGAGCGGCAACCAAAAGGCCGTCGCCGGCAAGAAGTGAAATGATGGACGGGCTCTCGGGCCCGCCCTTGATCTGGACAGGAACCATGTGGCGCCGAAACGGGTTATCGATCGTCCTCGTCGTGCTGACCGTGCTGTTCTTGAGCGCGCAAGCGGTGACGGGGTGGAACGTTCACAACGAGGAGCTGGCACAGCACGGCCAAGCCGCGTTGGGATTCGGTGCCTACCTCACCACAGGGCACTTCAGCAGCGCGACCTTCGAGAACTGGGAGAGCGAGTTCCTGCAAATGGAGATGTATGTGCTGCCTACCGTTCGGCTACGCCAGCGTGGCTCGGCGGAGTCCCGCCCGCTTGACGCCGACGAGGAAGATCCCAAACTCGATGCCGGCCCTGCCCCTTGGCCCGTCCGCCGAGGTGGCATCTGGAAGAAAATCTATGGCCACTCTCTGGCCATCGCTTTTTTAAGCTTGTTTGTGACGTCTTTTGCTCTTCACGCCCCCGGCAGCTGGCGGGCGCGGTGCGACGAAGCCCGATTGGATCACTTGCCCGTCCCTGGATTCTTTGAACACCTTTTCAGCAGCGACTTCTGGTTCGAGTCCATGCAGAACTGGCAAAGCGAGTTCTTGGCCGTTCTGGCCCTGGTCGTGTTGACCATTTTCTTGCGTCAGAAAGATTCGCCGCAGTCCAAGGCAGTGGAGGCCCCCCACGCCCAGACGGGGGACTGACATGCAACGCCCGGCCCTGCTCATCATCGATCTCTTCTCCCGTTTCGATTTCCCCGACGGTCAAACACTGGCGCCACTGGCGCTTAAAGCCGCCAAGAAGGTCCAGCAGATCCGAGACGTCTTTGACGAAAAACAGTGGCCAGTGATCTACGCCAACGATAACTTCGGGGATTGGAAGTGTGGCTTCCATCAGCTTGCGGAGGTTTGTCGCCACGAAGAAGGCCCGTCGGGCGACATCGCCAAACTGCTTTTCCCCGGTCCGGATCACTACACGGTGCTCAAGCCAAAGCACTCGGCCTTCCTCGCCACGCCCTTGGCGGTGCTTCTCGCCAAGATCGGCGTCGGCCAGTTGGTGCTCGTCGGCATGGCATTGGACTCTTGCGTTCTTGCCACCGCCATCGACGCAAACTCCCGCGAGTTCTCCACGGTGGTGGTGTCTGATGCGACCGCCTGCGTGCCGGAACGCAGGCAAGCCGCTTTGAAGCTGCTGCGCTTCACAGGGGGCGTAGAGGTTCGCACGGCCCAGGTGTTTTTGCGCCCCCACGAGAGAGGAAAGGGTCATTGACCAACGGGCGCTCTGGCCGGTCTTCTGCAGGCCATCGAGGGACGGAAGTCGATGCCGCTCATGAAGCACTGGCTGACATGTCCCTACCCTTACCGTCATGTCTGCCTCAGCCAAAGAGGGACTCCAGTGATCGAGCAAGCCCGTCTGTCTGCCTTGCACTCATTGAATATCCTGGATTCAGACCCCGAGCCGTTTTTTGATGCGCTCACCCGGGCTGCGCGATCGGCAGCAGAGATGCCCATCGCGCTGATCTCACTGGTGGACGAGGGCCGTCAATGGTTCAAAGCCCAAACCGGGTTGGAGGACGTCCGTGAGACCCAACGTGACATCTCCTTCTGCACGTGGGCGATCCTTTCAGAAGAGATCTTTGAGGTGGAAGACGCTTCCATCGACCCCACGTTCTGCAAAAACCCATTGGTGCTGGGCGCTCCTCACGTCCGGCACTACGTGGGAGCACCGATTCAAGTGACCGGCGGCCATCGGGTCGGCACGTTGTGTCTGTTGAGCCAGACTCCGGGCAAGCTGACGCCCTCCCAGAGGGCAGTTCTTCAGTGCCTGGCAGAAGCCGCTGCCGTGGGGATGGAACAACGGGCACAGCTGCTCGATCGGGTGTCCGACGCAACTCGACTGCACGGCGACCTACAGAAGAGCCAGACGCTGCTGGAACAGACCAACGCCGTGGCCAAGGTGGGTGGCGGGGAGCTCAACGTTGATACCAACGAGCTTGAGTGGACCCAACAGACCCGCCTGATCCATGGGGTGACCTATGCGTCTCCCTCCTTGGAGTCGGCGCTCTCCTTCTACCCAGAATCGGCACAGGGACCCATACAATCCGCCCTCGCCAGCTGCGCCGATCACGGCACCCCGATCGACCTGACGGTGCCGTCCACCAAGGCTGACGGAGAGCGGATATGGGTTCATGTCGTCGGACAGCCTTCAAGACGCCCGTGGCACGCGTCTCATCGGGGCGGTTCAAGACGTCTCGCTTCAGCGCTCCGCCAGCGACGCATTGGCGCTGAGCGAATCGAAATACCGTCGGCTGTTTCAGCACAGTATGGGTTTGATCTGCACGCACACCCTTGAGGGCATTATCACGTCCATCAGCCCGGCCGCCTCCCTTTCACTGGGTCGGGAAGAGCAAGAGCTTATCGGCCAGCCGCTGTCAGCGATCCTTCCGCCGGACAGGCGGACGCAACTCCATGCCTACCTGGCCAAGATCAAAGAAGATCAGAGCGACTCAGGAGTGATGGAACTTGTTGCCTCCGATGGGTCTCAGCGCTTCTGGGCCTACCATAACGTCCTGGATGCGGAGGCGGATCCTCCCTACGTTCTGGGGCACGCCTAGGACATCAACACGCAACACCTGCAAGAGCAACAACTCCAAGAGCTGGCCATCCGGGACCCGTTGACCCGATGCTTCAACCGACGCTATCTCACCGAGCTCGCTCAACGTCAGTTGGACCCTTGGGGCTGCCTGGTGTTCGACCTGGATCACTTCAAGGAGATCAACGACACCCAGGGTCACGCAGAAGGGGACGCTGTGTTGATCAAGTTTGTTGCGTTCCTAGAGTCCAAGCTGCTAGACAACGAGGCCGTCATCCGCCTTGGAGGGGATGAATTTCTGGTCTTCGTTCCCGGCGCGACGGCTGAGCGAATGGACCAGTTGGAAGCCTGTTACCGGGATCCCGCCGATGAAGCGCCAATTCGATTTTCCGGCGGTTGCGCCGTCAGCCGACCTCGTGAGTCGGTGGGCGACACCATCGATCGTGCAGACCTGAAGCTCTACGATCGTCGGAAACAAGAGCGTTCGTGAGCCTCTAGCGATCTGTCACGGAAGCAACCCCAGCAAGGAACGGTGAGCAGCCACGCCTGCCAACGCCCCTTCGCCCACCGCCAAGGCAATGTTCCCGGCAAACCGGGCCGCATCCCCGCACGCAAACACCCCCGCGACGGTGGTCTGCTTGGCCGAATTGGTGGTGATGCATCCTGCATCCTCTGTCTCGCAGCCCATGCGCGTAGCCAAGTCCGACGCCAAGCAGGTCTCAGGGTGAACGAACAAAGCTTCCACGTCCCGCACGCTTCCGCCCGCGAGGTTCAAGATCGCTTTGCCGGTCACACCCGCTAAGGCACTTTCCTCTAACGTCACGCCAATGCCCTTCAGCTCCGCTGAAAGCTCTCGCACGTCGTCCCTCGAGAGCGTCCCGGCATGGAACGCGGTGACAGCGCCCCATTGCGAGAGCGCCTTGACCTGGTCCATTGCCTCCGCTTTGGACGCAATAAGCACGCCGATGTTTGTTCCGCAGATTTCGTAGCCGTGGCAGTAAGGGCAATGGAGGACCGTTTCGCCCCAACGCTCTGCGAGCCCTGGAATGCTGGGCAATCGATCCACCACCCCATGGGCAAGGATCACCCGCCTGGCGTGGTAGTGGTCACCGGATGCGCAGCGTACAGCGAAGCCCACCTCGAGAGAGCCGGTGGCCTCAATGGCCTGATCGGTCGCCGATTGCACTCGGTCGTAAGCGAGGAGCTGCCGACGTCCCAGCTCAAGGATCTGGACCGGGGCCACCCCGTCCCAGCCCAAGCACCCGTGCGCCTTTGCAGCACGCTTGTTGCGCGGCTGACCGTGGTCAATGACCAGCACCGTGCGGCAAGCCCTGGCCAGCTGCAGGGCGGCGGACATGCCCGCATAGCTGCCGCCGACCACCACTGCGTCGAAGGGAGGCAGGTCCTGTGACGTTGTGCTGCTGGGGCTGATCATCGTGCTTTGTTCCACCGTCGATGGAGAAATGATGTTCTGGTGTGCACAGGATTTTATGTATTCGCCTCCGCGCCGGCGTAGGCAGACTCAGAACAACTCAACCTGCGGCGCGGGGTAGATCAGGTCCTGCCCCACCGCCTTCGCCATCGGGCTTAGCGGATGGGGCTTGGGTTCTGCGTTGGATACGATGTGCAACACCTCATGGCCCCGGTGCTTCAAAAGGTCGGAGATCAGGCGACGATGGCAGCGCCACCATGGCGCCTCCGCGCACATCAGCGCGGTTCGATGTGCACCCGCCAGCGCAAGAACCTTCGTTAATCCGCTGGCAAACTCTGCGGAAGCCATGTGGTCTGCATAGCCTTGGAACGCGGCGTTGTCCCATGCCCCGTTGGGAGAATTGGGCTGCGCCCGTCGCCGGCCACCAAGTTCGGGAATCCACTCATACATCACACCATGGGCCGGCAACGTGTCTGCCATCTGTTCCGATGCAAACCAAGGGTGGCGCCGAGACCCCGGGAAGCGCCGCACGTCCGCAATGGCCGCTATGCCTTGCGCAGACAGCAGTTGCAAAAAGTCGCTCCAAGGCCGAGTGGAGTGCCCGATGGTCCAGACAGTCAGCGGGTGCGGGATAGACGGATCGGACGGCATGAAGCAATTGAACACCGTTGCGGATAAAGGCCGTGTGGTCACTGCATGGGAGAAGGCTCCAGAGCCTGCCTTAATGACGTCGTTCTGCCGGCGCCTTCATTGAGGAGCCTTGAAGGAGGGTGAGGCTCGCTTGCCCACCATGCAGGTTTGCTGAATCGTGTTGTCCACCCAAGGATCCTTGCGGCGCCGTTTTTCTCAAGCAGGTCCTTGATGGTGAAAGCACCGCACAACTCTGCTTGAAAACTCGCGCCAAGGAAGGCGCTCTGAGAGGAAGCCCGTCGGCCGGCGGGCTTTATTTGAACCTGGTTACGTGAATCTGGTCACGGCTCCCGTGGATTGACGTCCACAGCGCCGGCACCAGGGCCTGCGCCCAGTTCTGCGCCTGTCGCCGGGCGCGCGTCGGGATCAGAGAGGGTTCTGGCAGCCATGGCTTCCAAGGCGACTTGCTCCTTTTCGCTGAGCTCCACGTCGCAGCTTCCATCCCCGCCGTCCAACGCCGCTTGGGCGTCCCGGTCGGTTACACGCTCCCAAAGCTCGCCGCTGTTCCAGCTGCCCTCGACATCGCCCTCGCCTTGCGACATGTCCATGTAGAGGTCGGTGAATGCGGGATCCCCGGGGAGCTTGCCCGGAGGGAAGTTGGGCTGGATGCTGTAAAGCGCCTTTTCAAACGATTTTTGGTGTGCGATTTCACGGGTCATGAGGAAGCGAAGGGCGTCTTTGATGCCCGGGTCATCGGTCACGTTGATGAGCCGTTCGTAGACAATCTTCGCGCGCGCTTCTGCCGCGATGTTCGATCGCAAATCCGCCGTGGGCTCGCCAATGCTGTCGATGTAGGCGGCTGTCCAGGGCACGCCGCTTGAGTTGACCAACGCCGGGCCACCGCCATACAAAATTTGCTCGGTGTGGCTGGCGCTGTTTTGGCCCATCAGACGCATGTCTTCGGCTTCCATCATGCCTTCAGACTGAATGGCCTTAGGGCCGCGGTTGAGCATCGCAATGATCGTGCCGATGATCTCAAGATGGCTGATTTCTTCAGTGGCGATGTCCATCAGGAGATCCTTGCGGCCCGGATCCGCCTCGCCGAGACCCTGCGTGAAATACCGCATCGCTGCGGCCAGTTCGCCCTGCGGACCTCCGAACTGCTCGAGCATCAACGCCGCCAAGGCGGGATTGGATTCTTTGACACGAACCGTATACATCAACTTCTTGTGGTGAAGAAACATTTGCGCGTCTCCTTGGGGCTGGCTATGGCTTGCCTTTATGGAAGAGTCGTCATCTCCTCTGCGGCATGGGTATGGTGCCTGCTCGGGCATCGACGTCCCGTAGAAAACCGTGACGAAAAACCCGCCCTTTTCCACACGCGCTCC
Organism: Stenotrophomonas sp. PS02300; assembly: GCF_029959395.1. Classification (NCBI taxonomy): domain Bacteria; kingdom Pseudomonadati; phylum Pseudomonadota; class Gammaproteobacteria; order Lysobacterales; family Lysobacteraceae; genus Stenotrophomonas; species Stenotrophomonas sp. PS02300. The sequence goes on along the minus strand of NZ_JASCOP010000003.1, from coordinate 72,865 downwards.
TGATCTACGCGTAACTTCTACGCGACTCCGCGCTTCTGTGAGACGTCGGCCGCCCAGAACATCTGAGCGGCATTCGCTAGGGCTGCTCGTGACCGGTTGCGGTCTGGCCATCGGTCACCTATACGCCGACCTGGTCAGCGACGGAGCCGGTTTACTTCAGGGGAGGATCGGTCTGCTGATAGGTCCCCACGAGCTGGCCCTTGCCAATCACATGGCCTTCGGCTGCCTTGAGCACTTCATCGCGGGTCGCCCCAGGCCTAACGTCCAATGGCGCGTCCAGTGCCAAGATCTGGAAATGGTAGTGATGCGGGGGATCCCCCACTGGCGGCTTCGGCCCGTAGTAGCCGATCGAGCCGCGGCTCGTTGCCCCTTGAAGCACGCCCTCGGGATCGGTCAGTCGGGGCTGAGCTTGGAGACCTTCCGGTAGACCCGTCAGGGATCCGGGAATGTTCCAAGCGACCCAGTGGACGAAGGGCTTGATGGGTGAGGCATCGGGATCCTCGGAGACCACCACGTAGGTCACCGCCTTTGGGACGGGGTTCCACGTCAGCTGGGAAGATACGCCTTCGTGATACGCACTGAACCGCTTGGGCATGGGTTGACCATCTTGGAAAGCCGGGGACTGCACCGCAATGGACGCTGTTTCGGGGGTGCGCTCCAAGGCCAACGGGACACCCGTCCCGGCGGTGACCTGCCGCTCAAGGGACTGAGAAGGAATCGCGGTGGGCTGCGCTGCAGCAGGGGTGCCGCCGCTGTAGCTCACCCGATAGAGCGTGCCATTGGCATCATCGCCCACCAACAAGGCTCCGCCACGTGTGATGGCCAGCCCCACCGGCCGGGCCACGTGCTTCTGGCCCCCATCGACCAGGAAACCAGTCAAGAACGGCTCAAAGGCGGCGGGCTGCCCGTTGCGGAAGCGGACCCGAACCACCTCGTAACCAGAAGCGGGCTTTCGATTCCATGAGCCACGCATGGTGACGAACGCATCGCCCCGGTATTCCGCCGGGAACTGGCTGCCCGTGTAGAACACCATTTGCATCGGGGCAGCATGAGCGGTATAGCCCAGCGTCATGGGCTCGCTCATCTGAGCCCACTGCGCCTTCGTGATTTCCCCCGGCGGGGTGCTCTGCGGATTTTGTCCGTCCTTCCCCCAGATATGCGGCCAGCCATACTGCTTGCCTTTGACGATGTGGTTCAGTTCCTCCGGCTGGACGTCATCGCCCAGGAAGTCGATGCCGTGATCCATGCCCCACAACTCACCAGATTTCGGGTCCCACGCGAAGCCGATCGTGTTTCGCAGCCCACTGGCAAAGATCGTCCTGCTTTTGCCATCCGGCGTTGACCGCAACAAGGCGGCATGCTCCGGGTTGGTCTCGTTGCATGCGTTACAGGACGAGCCCACGCTGATGTAGAGCATGCCGTCTGGGCCGAACGCCATCGTCCGGTTGGGATGCTGTCCGCCGTCCGGTAAATCGTTGATGATTCGCTCCACGGCACCCAGGGAACCGTCTGCATTGATGGGCGCTCGAAAGACCTCGGTTGGGGTAGCCATGTAGAGCTGTCCACCTCCGATTGCCAACCCGTGGACGTTGGGTCGGTGGGTTACCGCCCTAGGCGCCTCGTCCAAGGCTCCGTTTTCGTTGGCGTCCTTCAAGAGCAACACGTCGCCTTGCTCCCGACGGGAGACATAAATGTCGCCGTTTGGAGCAACGGCGATGATCCGAATATTCTTCAGGTCCTTGGCGAAGGCCTTGACCTCGAATCCCTGCGGCACCTTCAGCACGGCAATGCGCTGGTCAGTAGCGGGGACTTTGTCGGGTTTGAAAGTGTTGACCCGGGCGGGAACGTCCGTCCCATCGCCCTGCTGGGCAAGAACGGGGCCAGTTAAGACGCACAGCAGAGCCGCGGATACGAGGGTCCGTTTCATGGGCGCTAGTCCAAGGATAACCAGGACCTGAATCATCAGGCGGCCCCGATCAACCGCGTGCGAATGCTATGCGAGTGGAGCGTGAGCGGGCTCTTGGTGGGTCCCGCTCCTCGGAGGGAGTTCCGCGGCCACCCGGTTGAGCCCTTGGACGCCGCATTCTGTCGCGGTCACAAGGACTCCGTGACTCGGCGCTCCTCGCCGTCAGCCTGCATACGGCAAATGGGTTCCAAAGCAGGGGCCAAGATCAGTCGTCTTGTGCCCACCGGGCCAGGTTTTGCTGAATCGTGTTGATGTCCCCCCACGGATCTTTTCGGCGCCGCTTCAGCTTTTCGGGCACCTCCTTCATGGTGAAAGCATCCGCACGGGTCAGCTTGGAGAGCTCGCTCCAGGCGATGGGCATGGCCGCGGGCGCGCCGGGCCGACCACGCAGTGAATAGGAGGCCACAGCCGTTGCGCCGCGGCCGTTTCGCAGGTAGTCGACAAAGATGCGCTTGTTGCGAAGGCTCTTGGTCGAGGTCGCCAGGAAGCGGGTCGGCTCCGACTGAGACAAAGCCTCGGCGAACCCCTTGGCAAACCGCTTGGTCAGGTCCCAATCGCACCCGGGGTTCAAGGGCACCACCACGTGCAAGCCTTTCCCTCCCGACACCCGCAAGAACGACTCCAGTTCCAGTTGCTCAAGCAGCTTGCGGATGTCCACGGCGGCCTTTTTGACCTCGGAGAACGGAACATCCGGGCCCGGGTCCAAGTCGAAGACCACGCGATCAGCCCTATCGGGGTCCTCTGCGTGGCTGCCCCAGGGGTGAAACTCCAGCGCGTTGAACTGCACCAGCTCCAGCAGGCTGGCCGCGTCGCGAACCACCAGGTAGTGCGCGTTGACGCCGCTGTCCTCTTTGAGGCGAACCGAGTCCACCAGCTCCAAGCCGGCCGTGTGGTGCTTTTGGAAGAAGCAGGCCTTGGCCGTCCCGCTCGGACAGCGAATGATCGACAACGGACGGCCGATGATCTCGGACAGCAAATGATCCATCACGGTCGTGTAGTAATCCCACACGTCCTGTTTGGTCGCCTTGATGTCCGGAAAGATTACCTTGGTGGGACTGGACAGTTTGGGCGGCGTGCGAGCTTCACCTGCCGACTTGGCCGAGCTCCCCGCTGAAGGTTTTTTGGTCGCCTTCCGGGACGGCTTTAACGGGATAGCGTCCGTGGCCTGGTCCGCTGTAGGCGTCCTGTCTGAGTCGGCCAGGTCGGCCACGTCCTTGTCTCGGCGGACCGCTTTGAGCGAGGGTTGACGCAGCAGTTGTTGCCCACCAATGCCCCGGTAGAACACTTCCACGACAAAGCGCGGCTCAAACCAAGTCGCTGACCGCAGGTCGGTATCCTTGGTGGGCACGTGGGCTGTGGGCGTCTTTCCACCCGCCCGGCCAATCAGCTGGCTCAACTCCTTGATGAGCGTGTCGGAGAAGCCCGATCCCACCCGCCCCACGTAAAGCCACCCGTGTTTGGGATCCGGCTTGGCCAACAACAGCGAGCCAAAGCCGGTGCGGCTTCCCGTGGGGGCGGTGTAGCCCACCACCGCAAACTCATCGCTGGCCAGCTGCTTGGTCTTCTTCCAGTCCTCGCTTCGGCCACCGTGATAGGCCCGATCAGCCCGCTTGGAGATAATCCCTTCGAAGTGGCGGTCGCCCGCCAGTTGGTAGGCCCATTCCCCGTCCCCCTCGATGTGCGAGCTGTAGGCCAAGTGCCCTGGACTCCCTTCCAAGAGCTCTTGCAGGAGCTCCTTGCGCTCCAGCAGGGGCGCATCGGCGATGTCGATTCCGTCGATGTGGAGCAAATCGAACAGGGCGTAAGCCAACGTGCCTTGGCGCTCGCCGGACAACGTGGCCTGGAGGAGGTTGAAGTCCTCCTTGGTGCCACTGCCGGCGATGAGTTCGCCGTCCAATGCGCCTGATTTCAGCCCCAACGCGGCCACAGCGTCCCGGATTTCGGGGAGCTTCGACGTCCACTCCAGCGCATTGCGGGACCATAACCGCACCTGGCCCTCGGCGATCGTGGCCAGAATGCGGTAACCGTCCCACTTGATCTCATGAACCCACTGGTCTCCCTTGGGGGGCATGTCTCCGAGCTTGGCTAGCTGCGGCTCGAACGGGCCTTCGGGCGCTTTGGCTTTCTTGGCTTTGGTCAGCGCCGAGGCTTTCTGGGCCCAGTCCTTGCGCCGTCCTTTCTTGGGCAACGCCACGGCGGTGAGCTTCTTCTTATCGGCCTTCCCCGCGCCCGCACGCTTCAGATCTTCGGCGGGCGGTGCGGTCACATCGCTAAGCAAATCGTCCGCCTCCACGTCGCTTGCGAAGGCATCGTCGTCTTTGAAAAGCAGCCACTTGGGCTGTCTGGCGGGCTTTCCCGACCTCACCAGATGCCATCCACCCTTCAGTTTGGTGCCGAACAGCTCGAACCGAAGGTGCCCCTTGGCAAGCTGGGCTTCCGGGTCGCCCGTTGTCGCCCAAACGCCGTGGTCGAACTGGGCGACGTGCCCGCCGCCGTATTGCCCTTTGGGGATGTCGCCTTCGAAGCCAGCATAGTCCACGGGATGGTCTTCCACCTCTACGGCCATCCGTTTGACCGTCGGATCGTAGCTCGGCCCTTTGGGAACGGCCCAGCTCTTCAGCGCGTCCCCGACCTGGAGCCTGAAGTCGTAGTGCCGGCGGCTGGCGTGGTGTAGCTGGACCACGAAAATCGCCCGTTTCCCCTGCGGCAACGCCTTGCCAGGCTCTGGCTCCTTCGTTTTGTCAAAGCTCCGCTTGCGGCGGTATTCCGTAAGCGACATGCCCTTCCCCGATTACTTGCCCAAGTGTTTTCGCACTGCGACCGCCGTGGGACCGACGGCCTTCACCGCCGCCCGCAGTTCGTCGGCGCTGACACCCAGCGCCTTGGTCCAATACTGGAGCTCGTAATCTTCGTTGACGTTGATCCGGTCGCGGTCCGGGCTGCCAGTGTTCTTTTTGTCGTCGGTCATGGTGATCTCCTCCGTTCGTCCTAAATGGTTTGGGCCCAGGCAACTGCCGGCTTCAGGTCACTGCATAGCGGGAGATGGGGTCGCGCTGAACGCTGTTGGCCGAACAGCGACAGGTCCGTAGGCCATCTCGCCTGCAGCAGCAATCACTTCCAATAGGTGAGCTGCGACGGGGCCTCGCGTTTTCCGCACGCCGATGAAGTGGACCCATGAACCATCCACTTCCACGCGTGTTCCAGCAAGCTCTGGGGACCGGCTCACCAGCCCTTGCAGGTTCTGAATCCACATATCGCAGGGGGTCGCGTCCAGCTGGACCACGGTGGTGGCATCCCCCGCGTAGAGATCCGCCATTTCCACTCGGGTCACTCGCGGCGTCGCAGCCAGAAACTGTGGATAAGCGCTCATACGATTCTCCTAACAAGGTTGGAGACGAATATCCGCTTCAGAGAGAGCACGGCGTGTCACCAAGGCGTCAAGGGGACGTCAAACCGCTAGGCAGCTCTAGTCAAGTCGCCATTCATACACGAACGCTCGCATGCGCGACGAAACACACGCCGTCGTGAGCGGTAGTTCCCTAGTATTTTCGGTAGAGCTAAGCTTGCACCCATTACGTGGGAGTCACGGTGAGAAGTGATTGCAACCGATTCCGGGAGCTACAATGTTCAACTCAGCGATGGACGTGACGATTTGGCATGGCCTCTATCTGCTTTGGCTTACTGCAGGGGCCATCGACTTTTGGCTTCACAGAGCCAGCAGCATCGAAACCACGTCGGGGCTAAAAGAATCCGCGCTGCACTTGGTGCAGATCGCGATCCTGGGGGCGGCAACACTGCTATGGCTCTCCTTCCGAGCGTCTCAACCGCTTTTCTTGATCCTTCTGGCGCTGGTGTGCCTGCATGCCATCACAGGCTATTGGGACACGCGCGTGGCCTATCCCACGCGAGCCATTCGCCCCCTGGAGCAGCACGTTCATAGCATCTTGGACTTGGCCCCTTGGATCGCAATCGGCGTCATTTACTGGTCTATGCCTGATACCCACTGCGTTACTGCCCTGGCATTTGACCTGGCTCCCATCGCCTTGTGGTTGTTTGCCATCGTGCCGGCGCTCCTCCTTACGGTGCTTCCCGCCCTCATTGAGTTCCGACGCTGCATTGTCTACCGCGCGCCCTGAGACGCATTGCAAGTCGAGGCCCCGTCGGAGCGTCGTAGCGCATCCGACAGGGCACTGATGACGATCCAGCCGTTACTTCTTGGCTTCGACGCCTGGGGTCGCGTCGCGCACCAGGAACTCCTCGGTCACTTCGGGCAAGTGCGAGGCCAGCCAATCGGCCATTGCTTCTTCCTGGACCAAGATCTCCTCGCATACGCGGGCCGTTTCCGGGTCGCCAGCGGTCTTGGCGGCCGCGATCAGCGCGGTGTAAGACGCGATTTCGAAGTGCTCGAACACGTAGCCGGCCATCGCGCCTTTCACGATCTCATCCGAGGCGGTCATCCCGCCCAGCGCTTGACCGAAGGCGGCCATCTTGCCCATCACGTCTTTGATGGTGGAAGGAGAACCGCCCAGGCGCTTGATGCACCCTTCCAGCAGCTCTCGCTGGCCGATCGTTTCTTGGATGTGCTCTTCGATTCGCGCTTTCAAGACGGGATAGTGCTCGATGCGGGACGCCTGGCCCTTCAGCATGGTCTCCGCCTGCTGCTCCATCGCATGAGCATCGCGGAGCCAATCGAGCAGGTTTTCTTTGGTTTCAGCCATGGTGCAACTCCTCGTTTGGATCAGGGGAAACCGCACCCTATCCAGACAAGCATCGACGAAACGCGATGTAGAAGTGACGGCCGGGCGAATCCGACCCTCAACGCCGGTCAGACAGACGCCGCCGGGTGGAGCTCAGAGATGGCGCGCCGAATGTCCTTGAGTCGGAATGGCTTCTCCATGACCGGGGTTCGTTGGAAACGCTCGGGAAGGGTCCTAGCCCCAAAGCCCGTGGTGAACACAAACGGGATCCCGCGCTCCATCAGCACATCTGCGACGGGGAAGGACTCTTGGCCGTGCAGGTTGACATCCAACATCGCCACGTCGAAGGCTTCGCTTTGCGCTCGCTCCAACGCTTCAGGCAGATACTCCGCCTTCTCCCCCACCGCATAGCCCAGGCTCTTGAGCGACTCTTCCAGCACATACATCAAGCTGGGTTCGTCCTCGACCAGGAAAACGCTCACCGATCCAGTCCCATCTGCCATGCCCTCACCCTCTCGCGCCCGTCGTTTATCCATGCAAGGCCAGTGTGAAGGACTGCCCGCATGGTTGTGTAAAGGCCAGGTCAAACTGAGCACCGAGACACCTTTTTACGGTTTCTTTACAAGCCATGTTTTAGGGTCACGCGATCCCGGGGAGGATGGACGTGACAGAGTTGCAGCACCCCAAAGATGTCTTGAATGACGAATCCAGGCAGTTCGCTCTACTGGTCAACTCCGTCACCGACTACGCGATTTATATGCTGGACGAGCACGGCGTTATCCGGACTTGGAACCCTGGTGGTCAGCGGATCAAGGGCTACACCGCCGATGACGTGATTGGCACCAACTTCTCTCGCTTCTACTTGCCCGACGATGCTGCGGCGGGCGTGCCGCAGCGCAACCTGCGAACGGCCGCTACCGAAGGCCGTTGTATCGAGGACGGATGGCGGGTTCGGCAAGACGGCTCGCGGTTCTTGGCGAGCGTCGTGATTGATCCCATCTGGGTTGATGGCGTACTGGTTGGATACGCCAAAGTGATCCGAGACATCACCGAGCGCCACGACGCTCAAGAACGCTTGCAGCAGGTTCAACACAGCCTTCTACAGGCGCAGAAGATGGAAGCGATTGGCAAGTTGACTCTCGGTCTGGCCCATGACTTCAACAACCTTCTGACCATCATCGTCAACTGCCTCGACCTCATCAGCGTCCGCGTGAAGGACGGGCCCGCTGCCAAGCTGATCGAGACGGCCCTTCGCGCGGCCGAACGGGGCGCCCTCCTTTCCAGACAACTGCTGACATTTGGCCGAGGACAGAAGCTGTCCCCCGAATCGTTGGATGTCACCGCCGCCCTGCGCGAGTCGAGAGAGCTCCTGCAACGATCTGCGGGTGACACAGTCAACGTGGTTTTCAATCTCGATGACGATCTTCCGCTGGTGTTCGTCGACAAGGCCCAGCTGGAGGCGGCAGTGCTCAACTTGGTGTGCAACAGCCGCGACGCCATGCCCAACGGCGGCACCATCACCATCACAGCGCGCGCGCAGGATACCCAAGACCCTGCATCGACAAGCCATGCGCCCGAGCCCCACGTCTGCCTGACGGTGGAGGACGATGGCGAGGGCATCCCCCCTGACAAGCAGGCACGGGTTTTCGAGCCCTTCTTTACGACCAAACCGGTAGGACGGGGCAGCGGTCTTGGCCTGAGTCAGGTCTTTGGCTTTACCACGCAATCCGGGGGATTTCCCCAACTGAGCAGCGTTCCGGGCGAAGGCACCCGCATCGTGCTCTGCTTTCCTATCCATGAGCCTTGAAATGCCCATCAACGTATTGTTTGTTGAAGACGAAGACGATCTGCGCACCGTGGTGGTTGAAGCGTTGGCCGATCAAGGATTCGTGGTCACCCCTGCATCAGATGGCGTAGAAGCGATCGCTCATCTTAGGGGTGACACACGATATGCCGTGGTTGTCACCGACGTGAGCATGCCAGGCGGCATATCCGGCTTCGAGGTCGCTGCGGAGGTCGCTCAGACACAGCCCCACGCGCGCGTGTTGGTTGTTTCAGGCCTGCAACGCTCCCAACTCGCGCCCATTCCTGCGGCCGTGCGCTTTTTGCCAAAACCTTACCGCTTCAAGCAGCTGATCACCGCTATCCACGAACAGCTCTCGTAGCCATCGTCAGGCGCCCATCAAATTTCCGCCGATCACCGTCGGTGTCCCCGACGGAGAGCAAGGATTTGGCCGACCACAGCGGTAACGAGGATCAGGCTATTGGTGACCACAAAGACCGTCGATCCCATCAGGGCGCTGTAAGCGATGAACAACACCGATGCGGTCATTTGCCCGACGAAGAGCCATGTGGACACCGCTTCCACCGACCCTGCCCGGTGTTGCTTGTAGATCTGTCGAGACAACGTGGCAATGAGCACGGCCGTGGCGGCCCATCCGAGTAGGTCTGCCGGCATCGCGGTCATCGCACAAGTGCCTGCGCTGGTGGCAGCGCAGCAGGGGTTCCCAAAACCTCGCGCTCCAAGGCCTGTAAAAAACTACTGAAACCCTGTGGTGCCCTTGATGAGCGTCGGGCGCTGGTGAATACCACCGGCCGCGCACGCCAAGCGATGCTTGCTCGCGAACACTCAAGGGCCCGCACCAGTGCTACATCCTCACCCGTTGCCAACGGCGGGAAGCCGCCGACTTTCTCATAAGCTGCGGCACTGAGGCCCAAGTTGGCGCCGTGGATATGACGGTGCCCATCGCACGACAGCTCGCGGCCGGCAAAGGCTTCACGCACAGCGGGGGGATAGTCGCGCCATTCGGCCACGTCCACCACCCCGCAGAACGCGTCAGCGCCGCATGCTACCTGGTTCCACAGCCAGTCCGCAGGCACGACCGTGTCGGCGTCGGTGCTGGCAATCCAACGTGCGCCCAAATCAAGCGCATAACGGGCCGCCGCCGCACGCGCGACACCTACGCAGCGCGCATCGAGCGCGACTGCCGCTGCACCGTGGAGAGCGCACACGCCGCCTGTGCCGTCGGTGCAGGCATCCAGCGCGACCACGGTTACTACCGGCTCGCCCTCCAAACCTGGATGCACTGCAGCTTCGTTGACCGCCTCAAGGCAGCGACCAATGTCATCGGCTTCGTTGTGCGCCGGCACGATAACCGCGATCACCACATGCCCTCAGGGTGGGCCGCTCTGCTCGGTTTGGGGCTCAAGCCAATCAGTGGCAGATCGACGTCTGGGCCGGTCAGAGCGTGCGCAGGGCCGCGGCAAAGATGACGGTTCATTTGTCAGGGGATAAGGATCACCTTGCGGCAGTCCTCCTCCTTACGGTCGAAGAGTTCGTAGCCGCGGACGGCTTCTTCCAGGGGAAGGCGGTGAGTAATAATCACGCTCGGGTTGAGCGCGCCTTCCCCGATGTAGTCGAGCAACTCGGGCATCAGGCCCTGCACGTGGGTCTGGCCCATCTTGAAGGTCAGGCCCTTGTCGAACGCATCGCCAAGCAGGAAGCCATGCAGGTAACCGGCGTAGACGCCAGGAATGCTCACTGTGCCGCAGCGGCGGGTGGCCGCGATGCACTGGCGGATCGCCACCCCGCTGCTGCCTTCCACCTTCAGCGTGGTCAGTGCTGATTCGAGTGCGCTTCCTTCGGCTTCGAAGCCGACTGCTTCGATGGAGGCATCAACGCCGCGCCCGTTGGTCTGCGTGATGATGTATTCAGCCGGGTCTTCGATCTGACTGAAATCCACTGGGGTTACGCCGTAAGTCTGCGCGGCGAAGGCCAGCCGGTAGGCCAGGTGATCGACCATAAAGATGGTCTCGGCCCCCAGCAAACGGCAGCACGCGGCAGCCATCAGTCCGACCGGGCCGGCGCCGAAAATGGCCACAGTAGACCCCGGTTTGACGCCCGCATTGATCGCGGCCTGGTAGCCCGTAGGCAGGATGTCCGACAGGAACAGCACCTGCTCGTCGGGCAGCGCATCCGGCACGCGCAGCGGGCCCACGTTTGCCTTCGGAACCCTTACGTATTCAGCTTGGCCGCCGGACACCCCGCCGTATAGATGGCTATAGCCGAACAGAGCGGCGGGCGGGCGGATGCCCTTCTGGTTCACCGCCGCGCCCTTCCCGGTATTGGTGGTCTCACAGGCCGCGTGTTCAGCCAACTTGCAGTGGAAACATTCGCCGCAAGCGATGACGAAGGGCACCACCACGCGGTCGCCAGGCCTCAAGTCGGTCACGCCGCTTCCTACCTCCTCCACGACCCCCATGAACTCATGGCCCAGAACGTCACCGGTGTGAAGGTCGGGAATCTTTCCACGGTATAGGTGAAGGTCCGAGCCGCAAATGGCGGTCGCGGTGACGCGCAGGATCAGGTCATCGGGCGCCGCCAAGGTGGGATCCGGGACGGTGTCCACCCGGACGTCTTTGCTGCCGTGGTAGGTCAACGCGCGCATTGGCGGCTCCTCTTAACGTGATCGGTGCACCTAGAGATACCCGTCGCTGCGTCCCCGGTCGGTGACCGGCGTGTAGTGAAAATGTGGATTCCACCAAGACACCGTGCTCATGGTTACAGGCGCAGCATGCACAGGACCCTCAGACCCTGGAGCGACCCGTGAACAAGCTACCTCTCAACCCCGCTGCCGACGTGGCTGACCAAGACAAGGCACACACGCCCGACAAGCTTCGGAACGATGACGCCACCTGGAAGGACAAGGATATGCCGGAGGCGGAGCACGCCGCTAAGCCCGAAGACTACGAGCGGCCGGCGAAGCCATGAGGGGCGCAAGCCGCCGCCCTTTTCCAATTTAGGAGAGCCAGATGGCCTTAATCCATTCGATTTTGATGGGAGCAGTAGCCGGCATGCGCGCGATGACGCCCTTGGCTGCGGTGACGAACGCCGCACGGAGTGGCAACCTTCCTTCCGATAACGGTGCGCCACGCGTTTTGTCCAACAACTTCGCCTCGGCAGGCATGCTTGCATTGGCAGGAGGTGAGCTTATTGGCGACAAGATGAAGACGGCCCCCGACCGGATCGTCCCCGCGGGCATGGTGGCGCGCATTGCCACAGGGATGATTGCCGGTGCGGCCATGGCTCCCTATCGGCAGCGAAAGCTAGGCGCGCTGCTAGGCGCCGGCGCAGCGGTGGGAATGGCGTATGTGACCTTCGATCTGCGCATGCGCGCGATTGCCCGCTATGGCCAGACCAGCACCGGGGCCGTGGAAGATACCATCGCAGTGGGAAGTGCGGCACTGATCACTCAGGCTGCAAGGGGACCCAAGCGGAGAGGACGTCGCTGATGAAACAAGATGAGCAGACATCGATCGGTCGGCGGTGCTGGGCAATCGCAGAAGGCTACATTCCTGCCTGGAGCAACGGTCCGGAGCCAGAGCTGCAAAGCCACGAAACCTGCTGCGTCCTCAACACGGGCCCGGTTGATGCTCAGGTCACGCTGACATTGTATTTCGAGGATCGCGAACCGCAGGGACCTTACCGCTTCACCGTGCCAGCCCGGCGGACGTGTCACAAGCGCTTCAATGATCTTGAGAGTCCCGCAAAAGTGCCTCGGGGCGTGGGCTTCTCGTGCGTTATCGAATCGGATGTCCCGGTGGTAGTCCAGCACACACGACTGGATTCGCGCCAAGCCGCGAACACCATCATGACGACCATCGCCTACCCCCTTTAACCATTCGCTTTTCTCAAGACCCTGCACAAGCCATCGACACCGCTGGGGCGCGACGTTTACTCGGATATTCGCACACTGGTGTTTCTTCCACTCCATAGAGGCTCCCTCGATGCCCGTGCCCAACTACCCGAAGCCGCCCTTCAAGGCTCAGCAGCAGTCGTTTCCTGGGAAAACCGACAAGCTCGACCCTCGGCCGGACCACGGAGAGGAAAGCTACGTCGGCCACGGCCTGTTGAAGGGCAAGAAGGCCCTGATCACCGGCGGGGACAGCGGCATTGGTGCCGCAGTGGCCATCGCCTACGCCCGCGAGGGCGCCGACGTGGCGATTGCGTTCCTTGAGGGCGAGGAGAAGGATGCCGCCAGCATTGGCGCCCTGATCGAAGCGACAGGTCAGAAGGCCGTCCTCTGCCCCTGCGACATCAGCGATGACGCCCAAGCCGAGGCGCTCATCAAGCAGGTCACGACCGACCTTGGCGGCTTGGACATCTTGGTCAACAACGCTGCGTATCAGCGCTACTACGAGTCCTTCGATGACATCACCTTGGACGACTGGCGCAAAACGTTCGAGACCAACGTGCATGCCGTGTTCAATCTCACCCGTCTGTGCGTGCCTCATCTGGAGGACGGCGGTTCGGTGATCAACACCGCCTCGGTCAACTCCAAGAAGCCCACGCCAAACATCCTCCCCTATTCGGCGACGAAGGGCGCGCTCGCCAACCTGACCATCGGCCTGGCCGGTCTTCTTGCCGAGAAAGGGATTCGTGTCAATGCGGTGTTGCCCGGCCCTATCTGGACACCCTTCATTCCCGCCGGCATGGCTGCGGAAGAAGTTGAGCAGTTTGGCAGCCAGACGCCGTTCGGTCGACCAGGTCAGCCAGCCGAGCTCGCTTCGGCTTACGTGATGCTCGCGGCAGATAGCGCCAGTTACACCTCCGGCGCACTGCTCACCATCTCCGGCGGCGCTGTCACCCTATAACGCCTTTGGCTCCCTCCTCCCCCAAGGACTCCAATGACTTCTCGCAACCAATACGACATGCAGAACCCGCTGACCCAGTTCCCGCAGCCGACCTACCCGGCGCAGGTTCAGACTCCGCCGGGCACCGTTCATAAGCTGACGCCTGCCGCCGAGCATGGGGAGAAGAGCTACGTGGGCCTGGGCCGCATGAAGGGCCGAAAGGCGCTTGTGACCGGCGCGGATTCCGGCATTGGACGTGCGGTAGCAATAGCGTTTGCTCGGGAAGGCGCAGATGTGGCACTGAACTACCTGCCCGAAGAGGAAGAAGATGCGGCCGAAGTGGTGGCGTTGATTGAAGCCGAAGGCCGCAAGGCGATCGCCATCCCTGGAGACCTTCAGGATGAGCAGTTCTGCAGTGACCTGGTGGAGAAGGCAGTCAAAGGTCTCGGCGGACTGGACGTGCTGGCCAACATCGCCGGTAAGCAGTTGGCCGTGGAAAAGATCGAGGATCTGACCACCGAACAGTTCGACGCCACTTTCCGCACCAACGTCCATGCGTTGTTCTGGGTGTGCAAGGCGGCTCTGCCGCACCTGCCTGCCGGCGCCACCATCATTAACACAGCATCCATCCAAGCCTACCAGCCCTCTCCCAACCTGCTGGACTACGCCCCCACCAAGGCCGCTATCGTCAACTTCACCAAAGCCTTGGCGCAGCAGGTGGCCGAGCGCGGTATTCGCGTTAACGCCGTGGCTCCGGGCCCGGTCTGGACCCCCCTGCAGCCGGCCGGCGGACAGCCGCCGGAGGCCATCCCTGAGTTCGGCTCGAAGACCGCGCTCAAGCGGGCAGGCCAGCCGGTGGAAATGGCCCCAGCCTATGTGCTGCTGGCGACACAGGAATCGAGCTACATCACCGGTGAGGTCATCGGCGCCACCGGCGGCATGCTGCTGCCGTGACCGCTGGGGCCGAAGATATCGACCACCTGCCTGTGGAGCGCGACGCGGACGGGTATGCCCCCATCCACTCTTACGCCGCCGTTGGCGATGGGCGCTCCAGCGCGCTTATCGCCCCAGATGGGAGCATTGACTGGTGGTGCGCCCCCTGCATGGACGCTCCACCCTTGCTCGACCGCCTGCTGGATGCCCCGGCTGGCGGTCGCTTTGTCTTGCAAGCCCGGGACGTTCAGCAGGTCGAGCGGCGCTATCGCGACCAAAGCAACGTGTTGGAAACCCTCGTCCACACCGCAACCGGCTTGGCCCGGCTGACCGAGTCGCTCAACAGCGGCCCGGCCGGTCGGTTACCCTGGTCGGAGCTGGCCCGTCGACTGGAAGGCCTCGATGGTGAGGTCACCTTTGACCTGCTTTACCAGCCTGGCACACGTGCCGGAACCTGCACGCCATGGATGAGCGACACTCCCAATGGGTGTGTTCATCACGCCGGCCCCGTAATGACAATGCTGCGCTATTCCGAACAGGTCAAGATCGATCACTGCGACGACCGCGAAGTGCGCGGCAGCCTTACGCTCCGTGCCGGCGAACGGGAAATCGTGGCACTGCTGGTCTCCCAGGACGAAGTGCTGCCCGTCCCGCCCCTGGCCGACATCGATACCCGCATTGATCGTTCGGACCGGGAGTGGCGTCAGTGGGTCGACGATCTGCACTGCCATGCAAGTCGCCACGCGGAGGTGATCCGATCAGCGCTGGCTTTGAAGTTCCTGTGGTTCGCTCCCACCGGTGCCATTGCCGCAGCGGTAAGTGCCTCGCTGCCCGAACGCATCGGCGGGGACAAGAACTGGGACTACCGGTATGCCTGGGTGCGCGACGCGGCCTACGTGATCAAGACCTTCCTTCGCGTGGGCGCCCTGCCGGACGCCAAGGCCGGTTTCAGCTGGCTGATGACCACCATTAAACGCCATCGCCCGGGCCTTGCTCCTTGCTACACGCTGCGAGGCGACCGAGTGGAGGAGGAGCGCTACATCGATGCGCCCGGCTACCGTAGCAGCCAACCGGTGCGCATCGGGAACACCGCTACTGACCAGCTGCAGACGTGCGCCTATGGTGACGTGTTGGAAATGGCCAGCCGGATGATCGAAGCAGGCCACATCCTCGACCCCACGACTGCCCGGCTCTTGTTCGAACTGGCAGACGAGTGCGCCGACAGCTGGATGCGGAAGGACCACGGCTTCTGGGAGCTGGAAGACCCGCAGCACTACACGATGTCGAAAGTGGAGTGCTGGATGGCCCTTCGCCGGGCTTGCGAACTGGCCGAGCAAGGGCACATCACGACCGCCCGACTGCCCCGCTGGCAGCGCGAGAAGGAGCGCATCTTGGCCTGGGTGGACGAGCACTGCTGGGATGACACAAAGCAGAGCTACGTGATGCACCCCGGCACTGACCGGCTGGACGCCAGCCTCATGTTGGCCTCCCGCTTTGGCCTTGCCGACGTCCGGCGGGAGCGCTTCATCTCTACCCGAGAGGCCATGCGGCGCGAACTGTCGGATGAGAGCGGGGACTTGCTTTGGCGCTACAGCGGCATGCAGGAGTGCGAGGGCACGTTCATCAGCTGCGCGTTTTGGATGGTGGAGGCTTACGGCCTGTTGGGCCAGGCTGACGAGGCCACTCGGTTGTTCGAATCGTTGTTGGCCCGCGTCCAGAACGACGTGGGGCTGATGTCGGAGATGTGGGACCCGCAGGCGGAACAGGGGCTGGGCAACACGCCGCAGGGCCTGAGTCACTTGGCCCTGGTGCATGCCGCCTACGCCCTAGATGGCGATTAACGTGAACGCTCGGCGGGGATCCAAGTTGAGCGAGCCCTGTCGTGTGTAGGTTTGGCTGGGAGGGCGGCCGCGGCTGCTATTCAACCCAGCCATGCCCTTCTGGTGGGCGGTGCGGATCGCGGATCTTCAATCTTGCGTTCCTCATGCGGAACTCTCCTTTTATGGCGCTTGCTAGGCCGATGCGGCTTGCTAACACTGGCAGTTTCCAAAGCACGTTAGGGATTGCACGGGTCGGCGAAGGTCGGTTATAAAGCGGATGTCGGTCGCAGAAGCGCCGGTGTTGTGCCCGCATGCCATTAGGCTCCGGGTGCCCGAGGTCCACCCGATGGGGGCGCGGGAATCCTTTTCGATTCCGGAGCCATCCATGACGACCAAGCGCCTCAAATCCATCCGCGCGTCTGCCTTCCACGCCCAATCCGGCCGCTGCTATTACTGCGGCCTTCCGATGTGGCTGACCTCTCCAAACGAGCTGGGGCTCAAGGGCAGCAACGGGCGCGGAGTCCAATGCACTGCCGAGCATCTAACGGCCCAACAGGACGGAGGGCAGCACGTGCCAGAGAACGTCGTGGCGGCGCATGCCCGGTGCAACCAGGGCCGCCACAAGCGCCTCGGCCAGGCACCATCTCCCGACGCGTTCAGGACGCTGGTGATGCGAAGGGTCGCACGAGGAAAGTGGTGGCCTCAAGACTTGCCGTTCTGGCACCATCAGCCGATCCGTTGAAATCACCGCCAGGAAAGGAAGCACCGATGCTGATTAGGGGACAGCGCCCGTCAGTTGTTTTGGACTTGCGGGGGGCGATGAAAACGCCGGCACCTATGCCCTGGGATGGTGTTTGGAGCAGTCGCCAGCGCTTCCCGCAGAGCTGCTGGGATCGATGGGTTTCTTGAGCCAAGTCGCCACTTCACGCACGTGCGCAGCAACGTTGTCGTCCAGATCCTCTATGTGGCGCAAGGTCGCCGCCCCTCCAATCTGCGGCTCCTCCTCCGGGCCTTCGACGTCAGACGTATCAGTCAATGACGGCACCCAGATCGTCGTCACCCGGGTGCTCTCGCCACATTTCCAGCACGTGGTGTCGGCGTGCAGGATGGCATAGCTTGGGGCAGCGAGGGTCAGCGTCACGCCCCCTCCCCCACGGCCGCGTCTCGCACTTCCCGGAGCCGCAGGGCCAGTTTGCTGCCAGACACCTTTCCTCCGCGGCTGCCGCGTGCCTCGCTGACCACGCCCAAGGCTATTACCACGGCTTGGAGGAGGTCCGACTTCGTCCGCCCCTGCTCGTTCCAATCCTCCGGTAGGACCGTCAAAGTGCCGACGGCCTCCTTCCCTGACAGGTATTGGACGCACGTCAAGGCGGACCAATGAAGTCCCAGCTGGGTGCGCAGCCGCGCTCCTGCCTCTTCTTGCAAGAGCGTTCCATTGGCGATATCCAGCAATGCGTGCGCCGCAGCCACCGCCTTGGCGCCGCCATCGGTGAGGCCTTCGTGCATGTGTTAAGCAGCTGCCTTCGCCGTGCCCTTCCTGGCGAGCTTCCGAATCGGCTTGGCCTTGCTCGCCTTCTTGGCCACCTTGGTCACCTTCTTGACCGTCTTGGTTGGCGATTTGTTCACCGCGCCATCGGCTGCCGGGAACTTTGCACCCGGGTTTGCCTTGGCCCATGCTTTGCCGTCGGCGGATTTGGCCCACGTGGTGAAGGCCTTGGGGGTCAGGCCACGGCCCGCCCATGTCTCACCACTGGGAATACGATACTTCGCGGCGACTTTGCCGAGCTTGCGGCCCTTCAACGATCCAGTGCCCGCCTTGGGCGCGCGCGCCGGCTGGGTGTCGATCGTTTCTCCGATGAGTTTGGCGACCTGCCGCCGCTGCGCGGGAGTGAGGACCTTCGCATACCTTTGGAGCACTGCGAGCGCCTTGGGCACCTCCCCGTCGCGTTTCTCGACGAGTTTTTTCTGGGCTTCCAGCTGTTTGATCTCAGCATCGAGCGATTTGAGGGTGGTGAAGGCCATTGGGATACTCGGTCAGATAAGGACGCCTTGGTTATATCCGATAACGCGCTTGCGAGACAGGCCCCGGTCTTTCTGCGCCCCCCTGCAATGGCTCGGCCGAACGTTCCCTCGAAGTGCTCTTTATGAACCCGGGTCGACGTAGGGGCCGCGATCCCAAGAGCGGTATCGCCAAGGGACCACTTCTTCCAAACAGGTGATCCGAGGTTTGGGTAGGTGGGCAAACGCTTCGACGCTGGCGTGGAATCGAGCTGCATGAGCTTGCGGAACAAACAGCCAAGGCCTTGCCGTCCAGGCCAAGGGCACACCGCTGTCCCGGAAAAGCGCTGCGCGCAAGCCTGGCCAGTGTTCGTCCCAGGCCCTCAAGCGCGCTAGCAGGGACGGCGCACGGGCGGCATACGTGATCTCACACAGGTAGGCTGCTTGCTCTTTGAAACTCACTGCAAGGGCGTCGCAATACCAATGCGGCCCGCTGGTGTCTGGGTTCTTTCCCTCGTTGAGCTGGATACAGCATTGGCCGTTGACGAACAGCGCCCGATCAGCCCGTAAGTAGTCCAACACTACGCCTTCAAAATGGTCCATCGCTTCGTGTCAGGGTTCTTCTGATGATCGAAATCACCGTCCGGCCCGGGCTACGGAATGGGCGGACGGAATGCTCATTGGTTCAATAGCTTGCTCTTTTGCGAATCGAACTCGGCCTGCGTCAGGATACCCTGCTCCTTGAGCTTCAGAAGCTTGGCCAACTCATCGGCAACCGAAAGGGCTGGTGCCACGGGAGCGGGCACCGGGGCGGGCTCCTCCGCGACGCCGACGACCTGAGTGGCCGTGGGACGGTATACCCGGTCGACGGTGAGCGACATTGCAGCGTCGTTGCGCGTGACATCGAGTTGGTAGGTCGGCGCCTTTGTTGCCTTTGCTAAGCCATCCAGAAAGTCACCATCGGTCTTGAACTTCTTTCCGGCCACGGAGGTGATGACGTCTCCTGCCTTGAGGCCCGCTCGGTCCGCGGCTCCACCAGGCGTCACCTCAGCCACCTCGTAGACAGCAGCCCTGCCGCGCGGAGCCACTTTTCCTAGAACTCCAAGCACGGTGTGGTTGGGGAAGGTCGTCCCTGGCGGGAACGCACCTCCCGCACTGATCAGGAAGTTCATGATGCTGTTGTGGAAGTCCGCCCCCGAAAAAGGAGCGCGCTGCATCTGGCCGAAGGCCATCTGGGTTTCCATCCAGCCCGACACCTGCACACGCGAGAGGCCAGACAGCTCACTCACGTTGAAGCGGAAGAAGCGCCGAGGAGGCGTGGAGTAACTGTTCCCGAGCAGCATCTGACCCATGATGGACTGACCCGTGCTCAACGGCGACTCGCAAACGACTTCCGTATCGCTGCTGCTCACGACCGTCCACTGGACATCCATGCATTTGCTGGACAAGCGGGAGACCGCCACCGATGCCTTGCCTGAGAACACCGCCTCGGGTGTGCCACTGGGAGTCACAGCGAACAGCTGGGAGCCAGTAGCGGTGAACGGCAGGACGATGAAACCAAGAAGAAAAATCAACGTTCGAATCGCCATGTGCGCTCCCCCTAGAGCATGTGACGTTGGACCTCCAGCCAATGTTACCTGTTTAGCTAACCCCTAAGCGCCGGATCGGCCCTCCAGAATCTCTCGCGCGATTTCCTCAGCGGCGTGCAGCGCCAGGCGGCACGATTCGAAATCCGGTAGCACCACGTCCCGGCAACCCGCTGCCGGGACCTCCACGGATAGAAGGCGCCATTGGAACCCTCCGCCGCGCCAGATCGTGGCCGAATACTCGTGACCGTCAAAAGAGAGAAATACCCGATGTAAAGACTCCGGAGGCTTCTGAGTGCCCATGACGGCTTTTCCAGGACCAGGATGGCTCAGTCTGTCTTCGGGCCCCACGCTGTGCAACACAGGAAGCCTGAACAGGCCGAGGCCGAGATGAGCTCGGGGCCTCATGGAAGCGATACGGCTATAACAAAGGCCTTGGGGAAGTTCTTCGACCATCGACAGCCCTGGAGATCAGCGCCTTACGCAGCCTTGCGGTGCTCGTAGTAGGGGTGCTGCTTGTCGTCCATCAGAGCGAGCAACTCCTCGACGCTGCGGCCCTGCGGCGTCAACCAAGCGTCCACGTTCTCCGGCTTGAGGTTGACAATGGTGCGATCGTGCCCTGCAGCCGCGACTTCAGGCTCGGGGGCGTCGGTCACCGCCGCATAGGACCAGAGATCGGGCAGCAGGCCGGCCGGATCGGTCCAATGGGACACCAGGCACGCGATCAGCAGGTTCTCTCCGGTGCTCGGGATGAACTGAAGTTCTTGGCTGCCGCCTGCCCCATCATCGACGTTCTCGTAGAACACACGCGCCACCATCAAGCCGTGCGTATGCCCGAACTGGTGTCGCCAGAACCGAGTGAGGTTGTCCCGGCGGGCGTTGTAGGTGCCCGAGACCTGCCCGCGTTTGGTTCTGTCGATGCTAGGGTCCATGCCTGCCGGTCGGCAGTGGTAGCGCATCGGCCGAACGATCGGCCTGCCGTCCTCCACGATGAGAACAGGGGCATACCAGTCCGGGAAGATGCGGTCGTCGCGCTCGGGGACGGGCACCGTGCGGATGCCATCCGATATCCAGCGTTTCAGCTGCTTGACCTTTTTGCCCGCGATGCGTTGGTCGTTCGCGGCTTTCTTCGTCGGCTTGGACCCGGCCAACACCCGCTCTGCGTCGGCCAACCGCTTGGCCTGCTTGAACAGCTCTTGCTCGCTGTTTTGCACAAAAGTGGCGTTGTAGGACTGGATCAGCGCCTGAATCTCCGTCACGCCAGGCGTTTGCGGATGGAGGAACCCCTGGTCCATCCCTTTGGGGATTTTGATCTTGGGATCCGCTGCCCGGCGCAGGTAAAGCTCGACGAATGCGTCGATGTCGATGTCCGCGCCATAGGCGCGAACGTATTTGTGGTAATCGGCCCACACTTCAGCGGAATAGCACATCCGGTCCTCTCCCAGCACGCGGTCTAGGCAATCCTAGCCAACCGGCCCGAGAGGGCGCGTGTGGAGGAAGCAAGCGCTCTGCCCCATGAGCGCATTCAGGAACTCCGACAAGCCGCGTTAGCAATACTACTAACAGCCCGCTAGACTGACGGCCCGTTGTGGTCTCACTGGATGAGCCAGCCTTTCAGGAAACTCCCGCCATGCTCACCCCATCCTCCTTCCCTCCCGGCTTCCTTGGCGCCGCCAACCTGGCCGCCGAAGTCTCCTGGCCCTCCCTGTGCTGCCGGTGCGCGTCACGTGTGGCTTCCCCAGTCCAGCCGAGGACTTCTTCGGCGTCACGGACCTGCTGGACCTCAACCAGCGGTGTATCGACAACCCGGTCGCCACGTTCTTTGTCGAGGCCGATACCGGCGAATCCATGGAGGGGTTTGGCATTGGACCAGGCGACACGCTGGTGGTCGACCGGAGCAAACGGCCGCGTCCGGGGGATGTCGTGATGGTGTTGTGGGAGGGAGGGTTCACCGTCAAGCAGCTGCGCCAGCGGGCCGGCCGGTTTGAGCTGCATTCCGGCAACCCGGCCAATGCTGCAATACTGGTTCCAGAAGACGTTGAGCTGGACGTCTGGGGCGTGGTGACCTGGTCCTTCCGAAAACAACTCAGGCGCTGACATGGAAGACTTACGAACCCGTTGGAGTCACCTCACAGCAATGGAGGGCCCGCGCTGGCCCATCCGCTGCGGTCATGTATTCAGCGCCGACGACCTCGCACTGCTGCGGGAGGGCCTTTGGCCCCGCGATACGGACGACCGGTGGGCGGTTTGGGTGGACGGTGGGGACACCTTGCGATGCTGGCGCTCCTCGACCGGCACGTGCATTTACGAGGCCCAGTTGCTGTTCGTCACCGACGGTTCGGCGGCAGTTGGCGTGCTGAACGTGCTTGACGAAGAAAATGTCTACCGGCGAGCGCCCACGGACGAAGGGGAGCTCGAACGCTTTGAAGGGGTGCTGTCCCTCGTGTGGCGTCGCGAGGCCGGGTCCAACGCGCTCGAAGACATAACAACTATCCAGGAGCCGTGATGCGCGATCGAATAGCTCTTTGGAAGCGTGTCTACGACACAGACGACAACGCGATTTCGAAGGCATTGTCCAAGCTCGCGTGGGACCTGACCGCATTCACTTGCGTGGTGGAAATGGTCCGCCACGCGCCCGATGTCGATGACGGGAAGCGACTCAATGGGATGGTGTTGGAAATGCTCGTTACGGGCTTCTGGAGCAGCACCATGCAAGGCGTTCGGCGTCTGGCTGAGCGGGACACCATCCACGGCGCTTATGGGGTGTGCTCCATTTCTGGCCTGTTGCTGGACGCCAAAGCGATCCGGCAACGCGTCACGCGCCGGGTATTCGTAGAGGACATTGCCGGATTGGCCTATAACTACTCCGCCGTTGAAGAACAGTATTGGCAGTTCGCGCGCGCCCAACCACCAGGCGACGCTTATCTCGTTCCGCGGGAGTATCAATACGAGCCTTCGGCACAACGGCATGCAGTGTTTGACTGGCTCAGCGGGACCACGTCCGGCACCTCAACTCCGGATGATCTGATTCGGGAAGAAGTGTTCGACGCGTTGGAGCGCCGCCTAGCGGGCCTGGATGGTGTCGTGGAACACGTTAACGTAGAGATTGCCCACGCGGCCACAGAGTTCAGCCGGACGGGCCGAGTGCTTCCGCGCTGGAATCTGGACGACGCAAAGGACGCCATCAAGGAGCTGGCCCAGATCGCGCAACTGGTGGGCGAGTGGTTTTGCTACAGCGGCATTGGCAGCGTTCTTCCCCACCCCTCGTTCGACCAATTCGCGCACTTGGACCAGCCCCTTTTCAACGGTGACACACATCAACTCCAAGTTGCTTGGGATGGTCTGGAGCAAGAAATCAGGCAGTGGCACGACGTGGATCCAAGGACCCTTTGACATGCTGGGTCTCGTCGACGGCAACAACTTTTACGCCAGCTGCGAACGGGTCTTTAACCCCTCCCTCCGCGGCAGGCCCGTGGTCATCCTCTCCAACAACGACGGCTGCGCCATTGCCCGCAGCCAGGAGGCCAAGGATCTTGGGGTCGGGATGGGCCAGCCGATCCACCAAGTTCCTTCCGACGTCCGTCGCAAGCTGAAGGTGCTATCGGCCAACTTTGGCCTCTACGGCGATCTGTCTGGGCGGGTGGTCTCCATCCTCCGGGACCTGTTTCCGCACGTTGAGGTCTACAGCATCGATGAATCGTTCGTCTCGTTCGATGGCATCCCAAAAGCCGATCACGAGCGTGTGGCTGCCGAGGCGCGCGCGCGGATTTTGCAGTGGACCGGGATTCCGTGTTGCGTGGGCATCGGCCCGTCGAAAACCTTGGCCAAGCTAGGGAACAAGGCCGCCAAGAAGACGGTGCACGGCGTCATAACAGCCCTGCCCGGCTCCCGCCTGCTGGAACGCTTTCCCGTCGAAGATGTCTGGGGCGTGGGCCGGAAGCTCACTGCCCGGCTGGGGATTGAGGGCGTGCTTACTGCGGCTGACCTGTTCCACGCCGACAGCGACACATTGCGGGCGCGGTATGGCGTGACCTTGGCCCGCACGCAGCGTGAGCTTCAGGGCATCGCCTGCGCTGGGCTGGAAGAAGAAGAGCCAGACCGCCAGCAGATCGTGGTGTCGCGCTCGTTTGGAAAGGAAATCGCTGCCGTGAAAGACCTACAGCAAGCGGTGGCCACGTTCGCCCAGCGGGCGTGTGAGAAGCTCCGGGCACGTGCGCTTCAGGCGGGCGGGGTGTGGGTTTTTCTGCATACCAACCCATTTAATCCAGGAGCCGTGCAATACCACCCCAGTAAAGCGTTCAACTTCGTGGCACCCACCGTGGACACCCGCGAGGTTCTTATGGTTGTTCAAGCCTTGACCAAGGCGATGTGGCGCCAGGGCTATCATTACAAAAAGGCCGGGATCGGCCTGCTGGACCTGAGCGCGGGCAATGTCCACCAAGGCGATTTGTTCGCCCAGGTGGATGGCCGGTCGCAGGCGCTGATGGAGGTGATGGACCGAGCCAACGCCAAGTTCGGACGCGGCGCGATGGCCTTTGCCTCGTCGGCCAAGCGGGTGCGCCATGGAGAGCAGCGCCGGCCGTTGTGGGCCATGAATCAAAAAAGCTTGTCCCCGGCTTACACCTCCCGGTGGGATGAACTGGTTAGGGTGAGATAGGAGCAGGCGGGTTTGTCGGAAGGCCTGCCTTCTTGCAAAAGAGGTAGACCGCCGAACTGCTCACCCCCAGCTCCCGGGCCAGCTGAGCCCTGCTGACGTCCTTCAACCGCGTCTGGACCTGGACGCGGCTCAGCCCCCGCAAGGTCCGCCCCTCGGGTCCCTTCAAGGCGCGACTGACGCAAAGCGCCCGCCGGTCCATGCTGACGGTGGCAGTGGATGTCCCCAGCAATGCCGCCACCTGCGCAGACGTTCGCCCGTCCTTCAGCAGCTGTCGCACCTGCCGGCGACGTTGGGCCACTTGCTCAGCTTGCCGTGATCGGTAGGCCTGCAGCCCCACAGAAAGGAGGCCATGGCGGTGCACGAAGCGGTTCACGGCTTGGTGTGTGAGGCCCAACCGCTGGGCTAAGGCGCGCTGGCTGAAGCCCGGATCGAGCAGGGCTTGGATTTGCTGCGGGGAGTGACCACCCAGGCCGCGGCTACGTGGGGTCATGGGGCAAAGGTCCCGTCATCGCTTCAACCGGTGTTTTCCCCGGTCAGCGCGGGGTGCCTTGAGCTCCGCTCGCTTCAGGTGTTGAGAGACCTGGGCAGGACTGGTTTTCAAGTGGCGCGCTACCGCACCGACGGTCTCAAACCGCACCAACAGCGCTTGCACGTCCGCACGGCTCAAGCCGAGCAGAGTGAACTCCTCAATCGGCGTCTTGCGGCGCGGCAGTTTCAAGTTCACGCGATCACCTGACACCACATGCGTGGGAACGCCCAAGCGCTCCGCCATCTCGCTGATTGAAAGGCCTTTGGCGCTTAAGAGGCGCACCATTTTCTGCCGCTCGGCTATCTTTTTTCGGCGTCGCGCATGGGCAGGATTGGTAAGGCCGTTCGCCAGGCAGAACTGACTGACTGCTGGATGGGACACCCCGAGACGCTTCGCTAACTTGCCTTGTGTGAGTCCCTGGTCCAGCAAACCCTGGATTTCTGAAGGTGAGAACTTGGCGAGGCTAGGAGACGGGAGGGGTTGGTGACGCAAGCGCATGGTTGCCAGGTTGCTGCGGATCGTGTGGACAGGCACCGCCAGCACCCGGACCATTTCTTCAGGGTGCTTGCCTGCCTCAAAGTAGGCGCGAACGGCGTAACGGCGCTGGCTCACGTAAGCCCGATAGCGCTCTACCGGGTAGCTGGGCATGGCATCGCAGGGGTCCACGCGCTGGGCATGCAGGAGTTGCTCCAGCTCGCCGTGCGCCTGCCGGTGGGCCGCCAGGACGTCGTCCAGCTCGGTGCCGTAGGGTGTGCTTCGCTGTGCAGCGTCGTAGATAGCCTGGATGTCTGGAGGCATGGGCAGCAACTCAAAGCCGCCGCTATTCGACAGCGCGCTTGGCGCAAACAAGGCGGAGCGCACGCGGCTCATTGCCTCGCTCCGCGCGCGACAATGCATGCACCCAAGCAAGCCAGGAGCAGGAACAGGCCAACCGGCCACGCACCGAAGGTGCCCACCGCTGCAACCATCGCCAGGAAGATGACTCCCACCCCAAACAAGCCGGCCTGGATAACGAAGCGGCCGTAGGTTCGGCCGTGTCGCTCTCCTGCACGCACACGGAGCCATGCAATCTTCGCGGCCCTGAAGCGGTTGAAGGTCCAGGACGGCACCGTGAGCATCAGCCCCAGCAGCACCCCAAGCAGAAGACCGCTCATCATTGGCGGCCTGCCACACGACTCCTCAGCGGGCGCGCCTGGAAGGTGAGAGGCTGGCCCACTGGCTGGGCTTCAGATTCCAAGCCATTGGCGGCTTGGCCTCCTCTTGTGGCCCAGTGCCGACAAGGCCGTGTTGGCGAGCGATGACTTGGAGGGGGAGACGGAGGTTCATCCGAGCATCCATCCCAGCGCTAAAGCCACAGCTCCCAAGACCGCTCCTGTCATAAGCCCTTGATTGAAGCGATCAGTCAGCTCGGCCTGGTGTTCTACGCGAAGCTTCCGAATCTCCATCAGGATGGCCTCTTGGCTCCGGATGACGTCTTGGCGCTGCTCTTCAGAAAAAACTTCTTGAGATGAGGTATCCATCAGCGTTGCCCCTCCATCGGCACGACGGGCACGACGCGGGTCTTGGTGCCCTTCCCTGTCAGGAACACCTTGTCCCCAGCGCGGACCGACAAGTCGTCTGCCTGGACGATGGCAATCACCTTGCCGCTCTCCAAGTCTCGGGCATACACCTCCACGCCCCGGCGTTTGCTCAAACCATTCTGAACCGCCGTGCCAGCCACACCGCCGATGGTCCCGGCCGCAATACGAGAAGCGTTTCGATAGTTTTTGTTCACGCCTCGCACGGACGCGTAACCTACGGCGGCGCCAATAGCGGAACCGGCGTCTAGACGCTTGTCGCTCTTGATGTCCACACTGCGGACCATCAACACCTCGCCCAGGCGGGCGTTCTGAACGGACAAGGTTTCGCTGGTGCCGTATCGGCGGGCCGACGTGTTTTCCGCGGCCGAGGCAGTGAGCGGGAGCAGGCTGGCGAGGGCCAGGGAAAGAATCAGTGCGCGCATGGAGGCTCCTTCTTCGTGTGGGTTGATATACCCATAACAAACGGTTGGCTTTGCGCAAGAGGCTCAGACAAGGAAAAGGCGGATTTCGCCGCCTTCTCTTATCTCTTACAAACTTCACCCAAGTTGAGATCGGACGCTGTGGCGGTCGCTCCCTCCCCTCGGACACAGACGACGAGCGTCGTCAGACGCGATTGACCGTCAGGTCGTGCAATAAGCCGGATCTTTGAGCTGAATGGGTCATTGGCCACCACCAGCGAACGACCGGAGGTCGCAGCACTATCGACAAAGGGCCCTTCCAGAGTGATCTCACCGGCGAACTCTGCCCAAGTCACTCCCCCAGATTTCAGCAGAGCAGGAATGTCCTCAACGGTCGCGTTCTTCGGCAAGTCCACTTCGCCGACCAGCTGTAAAGGTTCAGAACGGACCACGCCACGCGGTTGGCCATCGGAACCGACGGAACATCCCGATGCGAGCAACAGCATGCCGGCAATCATCGAACCAGAAATGATGCGCATATAACCTCCTTTTTTGGGTGGGTAGATATACCCATACCAAACGGATTGAGTTGCGCAAGGCCATTGAGAAAGGAAAAGACCTCTTTCGCTGTTCATATCTAACCCTAAGCCTTGGGATCCTTCTTTTTGGGGCGCTGCAGTCGGACCAAATTTTTCAGGTGGGACTGCAAGCTAACAAGGTTGCATCCTGACCTTTGGATCGAGTCCGCCAGGCCCCGATCCCAGAACGCAACCGAGACCGAGATCCCTCGTTCCTTCAACCGAATGATCGCGGGCAAGTAGTCCGCGTCGCCGGACACGATGATCACTTCGTCGCCGGGTTCGTAGCTGATGAAGCTGTCTGCAATCAAGTCGGCTACCAGGGCAGTATCGACGCCCTTCTCTTTGTCTTGCAGGCGCCTCACAAAGCTTGGAACGAAGCCTGCCTTAGACGTTTCAACGATCAACGCGTGTCTTTCAGCAGCGCTTCCAAATGACCCGTAGATTCGCGCCGCCTTGGGCTGCTCGCCGAACGAAAGCATTTCCTGCAAGGCTTTGTAGTTGCATACCGCGCCCCACAACTGCCAATGTGC
The DNA here is from genome assembly GCF_029959395.1 of Stenotrophomonas sp. PS02300. Classification (NCBI taxonomy): domain Bacteria; kingdom Pseudomonadati; phylum Pseudomonadota; class Gammaproteobacteria; order Lysobacterales; family Lysobacteraceae; genus Stenotrophomonas; species Stenotrophomonas sp. PS02300. The sequence goes on along the minus strand of NZ_JASCOP010000003.1, from coordinate 44,957 downwards.
AGACCCCAAGAGCTCGCGCGCGGTGGCCCGCAGGTTGCTGTCGTCAACGTAAATAAGACTTGCCATACTCCCTCCAAATGCTTTGTTACTTCATGCATACCAAAGCATTCGAGTTCCGCAAGATCGGAAATGATGAGGGCGGCCATGGCCGTCCTTTGCTCCGCTTCCTCTTTGATGCAGGCGTAAGAAGCTTGACAAAAAACCTACGCTTAGTTACAGGCCCAGAAAATCACCAACTAAGCATTCTTTCCACCCCGGCCAGGATTCGTCCTGACTCATTCTTTGTAGCAAAGATCCTTAGGCCGTCAAGGGTGTCCGTCTGAGCAGTTGATGCCCAGGAGCTTGAAAAAGATTTCAAGCCACCTCGCGTTCGCGCTCCTTCTTCCGCCCCCGCCCCCTGCCCTTCCCCTGGCTCTCGGCCACCGGGGTTGATGCGGGCTTTTCGGCTTCCTGTTCTTTTTTGACCTGCGGCAGCGGTTCGCGCTCGAACGCGGGGATGTCAAGGAAGGTCATGACCTTCTCGGCCTGGCTTGCCGCACGGAACAGGGTCTTGGGGTCGTCGGCCAGGGCCTTCATCCAGCTCTGCAAGTAAGCCGCGTGCTGCTCTTCGTGTTCCTTGCCCAAGGAGATACCAAGGCGCTCTGAAATAAACAAACTTGAAAGCTCGGCTACCAACTCCTCCTTGGCGTAGTCCTGGCTGCCGAAACGGCCGGTCTGATCGCGGTCCAAGCGGTGCTTCGCGCCGGTCCAATGGGCCAGTTCGTGGAGCAGCGTGGCTTGGTAGCTCACGTCATCTCTGAAAGTGTGGTGCTTCGGCAAGTGAATCGAATCCGCGGCGATGGAGTAGAACGCTCGGTTGCCACCGTCGTGGTGAACCTTCGGCTGGTGACGTCCCAGCAGCTCCCGCACGCGCAGGTTGCGGATGGTCTCGGGCATGACAAAGGCTGGCGGGGGCTCGGGCATGCCGTCGATCTGGCTGGCGTTGAACACGGTAGCGACGAACACGGACGGGCCGCGATAACCCTTCTCTTCGTCTTCCACGGCGGGCCGCTCACCTTCTTGCGCTTTGCCCGTCTTGCTGAAGTCCCAGTAGGCGATCTGCTGGCCCTTCTCGCCGCGCTTGATCTGGGCCCCAATGCTTTGCGCCTGGCCATAAGTCAGCCAACGGTCGTCTTGGTAGCCGTGGTCGAGTTTGGCCCCGCGCAGGATGAGCGTGTTGGAGCCTCGGTAGGCCTTGCCTGTGGTCGGGTTCCAAGGCCCACTGATCGCGCCGTTCTGCGGGGCGTCGGGATCATTCCAGGGCCGACGCCAGGGGATGGTGCCCTGCTTCATCAGCGCGAGCATGCGCTCGGCGGTGGCTTGAATAAGATCGGAATACTTGGACATGCGGGGTTGCCTCAAATCTTTTTCAAACGCCTGCGCCTCTTAAGCAGGTGCTTGTGGATGGATGGTTTGGAACTCGATGTGAAGGGTCAGGGTCTTGCGATGGAACAAAGCCCGCCGGACCAGCTCGGCGATCTCATCCTCGCTTCGCATCCCAAGGTCGCCTTCTTTTCCTAACTTCACGTGGAAGCCGAAGGCCGATTGGATCAGCAGGTATTGCGGATCGAACTCGGGGCCGTCTGGTCCTTCTAGATCAGCGGCGGTGATGGCCTCTTCGTGAAAAGCGTCATCTGGGATTTCGGGGTTGAGCGATGGCATGGGGGCTCCGTTTTGGTTTGGATATCTCTTTGCAATAGCGCAACTTCGAGAGATGTAAAGGCCTGCCCTGAATATGCAGGGCATTGCTGGGTTAGCCGGCCTTCTTCTTTTCCGCTTCACCCTTGCGTTGCTCGCGTGCCTCACGCTCCCGGCGATCCTGCTTCTCCCACGCGGCGGCGTTCTTGGCTTGGCGCTCGCGCTCTGCGCGTCGCTCGGCCTGGACCTGCTCGTAGGGCGTGTTGGTGAAGCCGAAGACGTCCTGGATACCGTCGGGCATGTCGGCAAAGTCCTGTTCGGCTTGCTGCTCGGCTGCCGCAGTCCGGGCCTGGTTGTCCGCGTCGTTCGCGGCCTTGGCCTGGTCAAACTCGGCTTTTCGGGCTTCTGGCGTCAGGGCTTCCAACCGCTTGAGCTCCTGCTCTTGTGCGCGCTCGGCGTCGGTCTGCTCTCCCTTCCAGCAGCAGAGGTAGCAATCCAACTGCTCGCCCTCCACGCGCCGATTCGACGGACGCCCGCGCAAGTGCCCGGCGGTCTTCAGGCCACGGGTGAACTGGCGCTGCGAGAGGATTTCCTCCGGTTCAAAGCCCTTTTTCTCGCACCAGGCCACATAGCGGGCGTGGATCGACTTGATGCTCTGCCACTGGTCGCTCCCGGCAGCATTGCCAAACTGCACTCGGTCGGCATGGGCCCATGCAGCGATGGAATCGGCGCCGTGTATCACAGCCTGCTTGTAAGCCTGCGCGGCTTCCGGGAGCTCGTGATCGGCCATGAAGCGGCCGCGGGCCACAACGCGCCGGGCCCCTTCCAGCATCCAATCCAGGAATAGTTGGCCCTCTTCCTCCAGCAGCCTTTTGCTGAAGTCGGGAATGCGGTCCTTTTCGGGGATGACGTTCACCCATTCGACAATCGACAGCCGGCGGGCCACGCCGCCGGACTTGTCGCGGAAAAACGGTGCGGAGTTGCTACTGATGATCCACTTGGCCTTGCTCTGGTAGTTCAGAACCGACAGGTGCTTGCGATTGATCGCGATGCCATTCCCGCTGACCAGGGTCTTGAACGTGCCCTCTTTCCATTTCTCGCACTCGACCTCATCGACGAGAATCAGCTGGCTGCCCAGGATGCCTTCGAGCGCGAACGTGTCGCTCAACGTGCCCAAGTCCAGTCGGGCCACTTTGTTGTGGACGCCTTCCACGCATTCGGCCAACGTGGACTTGCCGCTGCCGGCCGCGCCGTGCCACCAGGCCGCGATCTGATAAGAGCCGGGCAACAGGGTCATGCCGCATTGCTCCTGCACCAAGGCGCGCACGCCTTCGTCCGGAAGCGCATGGGCCAGAAACTTGCCCAGCAGGCTATCGGCCGGAAGGGGGGTGGGCGTGTAGGCCTCGCCGGGTGCGGCGCCCGTTGCGATGTTCAGGGCGTGGGTCATGCCATAGCGGGGCATGGGGGCCAAGGCTTGGATGCTGTCCGCCGTGATTTCCAGGTAAGCGTCAGCGCACGGAACCACCGCCCGATTGGGTTCCAGCTGCGGCAGCGCGCTCTGCTGACCCAACCGGGTCCGGGCGTAGGCCCAGCAGCTGGAGGCGAGCTTGTCGCAGGCCTTCGCCGGGATGTTCGTATCAAGCCAGTCGGACGCCAGGCCGTCGCCGAGTCCGCGGTGAACCAACGCCCAGTGGTTTTCACTCCAGCGGTAGACGAGCGTGGACTGGGTCGCGGATTCGTCGCGGACGCTGGCCCAGAGGTTGCCGTCCAGTCCCAGCTGCAGGTGGCGAGCGAACAGGAAGTCCAGGCTTTCCGGGCGCAGCTCGCCTTTGTTGAGCTTGGCTTGCTTGTGGCGATCCAGGGCGCGTTGTTCAACTTTGAGATTGCTGGCGTAGTCCCGATGGTTTTTCTCCCAGTGCTTTTCGATGAGAAATGCAACCTCGGGGGGGTTGACGACCGACGGATCTTGGGGGAGATTGGTTTTATACATTGTAGTTGGCTCCAACGACTCCCCGCCCGGCAAGGCGGGGTGTCGCGTTTGTGGGGTTAGGCGACGTGCGGCAACGCGTTGTCGAGGATCCGGCGCAGCTTCTCGCTGGGAGAAATCCCCGACCGCTTGGCTTCGGCTTTCAGCCGCTCAATCAACGCCTTTTCCATGCGGGCATTGAAAGGATCCTTGCGCGGGATTTGGTTTTGCTGCGTGCTCATGGGTGCTCCGTGTTGCGCCTGTAATACATTCAAGAAAGCAGGTTTCTCAAAACCGTCAACCCCTTCCCCACTAAATATTTTTTCAAGCTGCTGGTTAATTTTTCTGCTGGTTTTCTGTTTTTTCTTAAACCAGCAACTGAACCAGCAACTAAAAACCCTCCAAGTGACTGTTTAATCTTGGTTTTGTTCAAAAAATAAGCAAACTGCTGGCTTGCTGGTTAAATAAAATGCTTTACGCTACGTGCTAACGTCTCATTGAGTCGAGCGTATTTCACGCATTCTTAACAAGGCGCAGTTGCAGAGAAAGAGTGAAAAAAATAACCAGCAAACCAGCAGGAGCACTCAAAGTCTTACGCAGAAATGGTTTTGTTGCTGGCTTAGTCGCTGGTTAGCGGTTTTGACGTTAACCAGCAGGAGCGTTGACCAGCAGTTTTTCCTAACAAACCGATGCGATTGGATTATTTTTCGTATGGAATAGCTTTCAGGAGAGCCGGGTAACAAGCACTTGTTACCCGGTTTCTGCTGCTAAAGAGCGAGAGCAAAAGCGGCTTGAAGCAAAGAGCCGGCGGCTGCTCGCCGCCGAGTCTCGGGAGGGAAAGGCCGAACCCCCGGCCTACTCGTAGTTGTGAGAGAGGGACCAGAACCCGGGACGGCATGGACCAAGCAGCTCGTCTCCAATCGTTACTTTGACCGCCCCAAGCGGCAGGCAATGAAAGGTTTGATTCGCGTGGATCTGCAGAGCAGTCATCGCTGCGCACAACGGATCGATGTCCCCTGCCCGCACTAGTATTTTTTCGCTTGAGATGTGTTTCAGGGAGCTCCTAATCGCGGCAAGTGCCAGCGAACCAGCACCGCAACAGCAGTCATAGATCCTGCCCCGGCTGGCACTGGGGTGACGCCTCGTGGCAAGGGCTTGAACCAGATCGGAAAGATCGCCGGGGGTGAAAGACTGCCCCAGCCATTCCCCCCCCTCCTTGCCAGCAGCTCGGCATGGACCCGTCCCAGGACATCCTCGAATGGCCCGCTTGCGGTGACCGCTTCGATGTAAGCGGTGATGGCTGCTCCCACTTCGGCCACTGCTACGGCTTTTTCTCGCAAGGGGACAAACGCAAGGACTTTGGGATCAAGGTAAGCGTCGGTGTCTACGTGGAGATGCCCGATTGACATCAGCGCGTGCTGAACAAAGGTTTCGACTGCAACCCGCGGATTCCACGGCTTACCATCGGTGGAAGGAATGGCCCGGATGGCCTTCACAAGCTTTGCGACCTCATTCATCGTTAGCCGCCCCCGCGCCCGCGCCCAGCACCCAACTCACCCGGGCGAAATCCAGCTCCAAGAAGCACCCGCGGATCTGCCCTTCTTTGACCGCCCTTTTCAAGCGACGGGCGCCCTCCTCACCGTAGGCAATCCACGCAGGCCCAGCGTGCGGCGCATCCCCCACGTCTCCGTTGGCACGGTGGAACTTCAGACGGACTGCCTGAAAGACCACAGCGCTGACGTTGGGATGGTTCAGCACGAAGCGCTGGAACCACCGGGTTTCCGTCCTCGCAAACACCAGGGCGATTCCGCCGCCCGGGTGATTGGCCATCTTTTCCATCCAGGCCTCCTGACCACGGCCGAACGGCGGGTTCATGAAAACGAAGGCGTCCGCCGGCCAGCCGGTCGTCAGGCCGTCATCGCTCGGTTTGAGCATCGTGCCCGTAGACGTGGGCCAAGGCATGCCCTCCTCGGGCGTGCAGGGGTCGAGATCAAAGGGACCCAGGCCCGTATAGCCCTCCTTCGGGCTGCCCCAGATGAGCTCCGGCGGGGTGAGCCAGGTGTCCGTGCTCTGCGCAGCAGGCAGGCGGTCGTAACCGACCGTGGCGGATGCGAGCTCTTTGACGCGCGGGAGCGACGTCGTCTTATTCTTTTTCGGCAAAAACAGGGTATTGGAATCGGGCGAAGCGTGGGCAGTGTTCAAAGGACATCCTTTCAGTGATTACCGACGGATAAAAGGCGGAAATCACCCGACTTCCGCCCCAGTTGAGGGGCAACGTGCTCAGGTCGTCCCGTGAGCCAGGTCCACGTCAAAACAGAGCGTTGCTTCGCCCGTCAGGTCAGAGATGGCGAGGTGTGCGAGATCGACAGAGAGGACCGTGGCCGGTGCGCCGCTTTCCTGCTCAACCGTGAAATCCACCCCCGTGATGCCTTCTGCCACCATCAGCCCGGACCTCGCCCGCACCTCAGCGACCAACAGCTGCGTCAAGCCTTCACGGGTCGCGTCAATGGGCTGCTTGAACCTTTTGGAAAGCCGGTGAATGAGCTCAAGCGCGGCTTCGGAGAACCGCAGCTGAGGCGTCTGCGCCCAGAAGGGTTCACTGAGCAGGAGGTGGGTGGCGTCGGAACAGAACATGTGGAACTCCATTTGGGAAAGAGAAGGTTCTGCCGCCTGAATGGCGGCGGTGAGCAAGGCTTCGCCAGCACGGCAGAAGTTCCGCGGGGAAGAAGTTGTTTAGTGCAAAGGAAGTTGCTTTTTACAGCGTGGTTTCGAGGTGACCCGCGATGTCAAAGAGGATGTCTCCATCAACTCCGTAAGGCTTGTCCCACACGAGGACCTCTCCCTCCAGATCGATGCTCCCAACATCCCAACGCGGCGCATTGAGCTTTTCGTTGGTGAGCGCATCAAACTGCTTTATGGCGTCATCCAAGCTTTCGGCTTCAAAGGAGTAATCGCGACTGGCCAGACCATCGCCCCTCAGCTCGATGCCGGAACCGCCCACCGCGTCCGTCGACTCGAACTCAAGCGCCATTCGCTGATCGATGCTGAGGCAGTAGTGCAGCACTTCCTGGCCGGACTCAGTACCATCGCTGTAGGTCAACTCGCGCTCGATGTTCTCAAGTTCGTATGCGGCGCACTTCTTCATGGTTTCAGCCACGTTTTTAGGATCGTCCCTGAAGATGCGTGCGATCGCGTCTGGCGCTGCCTCTTCAGAATCGAGGGGCAGCCAATAGCTGATACCAACAGGGCCGATGACGCAGATGGTGTAAGTCTTCACGGGGTGTCCTTGTGTTTGGGCAAAGCTTCGCCAGCACGGCCCGAGTGCCGCGTTGAAAAGCATGGGAATTAGGGCTTTGGGGAAACCAGGCCCGGGTTGGTCAGAACGGGGAGAAAGGTCTGGCCGAACTGGTGGCTAGTCGTCGGTGCCTCGATTCAACTCGATCAGGTCTTCCAGGGTTGTGACTTGGATGAAGAGCACCTCCGCGGGGAGGAACCCTGCCGCGTTCGTGTTGGCGACCGTCGGGACAACGCCAGCGTCGGCGTCAGAAAGGGCTTGCATGAGTGCCTTCGAGAGCGATTCACCAACCGATTTCGAATCACGCCGCTCAAGGAGACTTTCGACCGCGCTGGGGTGGAGATGGAGAATCAGAGGGGTCATCGAAGTGGCTCCGCGTTGGTGTGGGCTCATCATGTCCTCGTCCTGCCGGTTAGCCCTCCCCCAATGGGACAGCTGTCCCTTTCCCGTCGGTCGTCCACGAAAAAGCCCCAGCTTTGCTGGGGCTTGCGGGGATCGACGCAGCGGCGTCTGACGTCGCTCTTGCCTGCGCGAGGGGGGCAGCGACGTCGCGTCTGCCATTGGCGCCGCTAGAACCGCCGTCTGATGTAGGACCTCTCATTGCTCGCAGCGGGCAATAGAGCCGCTAACGCTGCGCCGCGGGCCTGGCTGCTCCACGCCATCGCCTCCTTCTCCTCCGACAGGGCTTTGGCGCGCCTTTGGTTCAGCATGGACGCCTCGCTGACCGTCTGCCCTTCCCCTTTTGCTTGGTCATTGAGGGCGTTGGCGGCGAGGGCCGATGCTGACGCGTGCTCCGCCAGCCACTGGCTGTAGTGCTTAAGGGTGTCGACATACGCCTCGGCGAGCGCATTCCGCACATCCGGTTTAGCCCAAGGCATGGTTATTGCTTCTGCAACTGTGGACTCTTGCGTCTCCAGTTTCAGCAGGTTTCCCCGCTTGTCCAGCTCAACCAAGCCCGCCTGCAGCAGCCTGCGCCGCATCTCTCTCACCCCCAAGGCGCCTCCGGCATTGAATGACACCACCTCAGGCTGGCCTCCATGCTTGGGCAGGGTGGTGTAGATCACCAGCTTGCCTTCCATGGTGACCTGAAGGTATTCAATGACCTGGCTCAACGTACCGCCGAGTGTGACGTTGTCGTCCCGGGAGCTTCTCCAACTCTGCAAGTCAGTGTGTTGATCTGCCCATTGAATCAAGATGCCTGGTCGCACCCTGCTCTTTTGCCCTACCGTACTTTTCTGTAGCACCTTTGATTTCTCGAGCACCTTGCGGGCATGACGCAGCAGCAGAGACCTCCGCTTTGCTGCCGCGATACTCTTGGCTGTAGCCTTGAGATCGGACAATGCCTTGGCATCCGCTTTCAGCCGAACCTTCCACCACTCCGACTCGTGAGCGGTTCCCAACGGAAAACCTGGAATCTCACTTCTTTCTTTCTCGGCTTTTAGCTTGGTGCACTGCTCGACAGTCAGTTCCAAGGCTTTCGCGACTTCTTCGACTTGCTTGGGGTTCTTCGCGTTGTCCAACAGTGCGCGCCGGATGTGATCCTCCCAGATCAAGTCTCTCAGCGCTCGAGAACCCACGTTCAAGAGCCCAGCTGCCGCCGCTAACGGCAGTCCCTTGTGCTCTTCATGTCCTGCACCCCTATGGTCGCCTTGTTGAGCCACATCCTTAGACGCTACAACCTGCTCAAGGATGGCCCCCTTGATCTGTCCCCACTTGGCGCCCTCGCCCCGCTCACGCAGCCGCCTGTGCTTGCCGGGCGAACCAGGCTGACTGCTCTCTCCGTGCCATTTCCAGTAATAGTTGAACAAGGCCTCTTCGGCCTCTTCCTTCTTATAGGTCACTGAATTTCCCTTTCATGATTGGGCAATGGGGCAGAGCATTGGGCGGTCAGGCCGCCACTCCGCTGCTCGAAGCAGTGGGAGCCTGATCTACTACGTCCTTTCCGAGAGGTCCGCATCGCCCCCCTCACTCGCCCAGCCCGCGCGCCTTGGCCTGTTCGGCCTGCGCAAGGTCCCGGGCCAGGTCGTCGACCTTGGGGTTGTAGTAACGCATCAACATCTGGGACGTCTTGTGCCCCGAGATTCGCATCACTTTGTGAAGCGGCAGAAGGTTGGCAAGTTCTGTGATCCGTGTGTGCCGCAGGTCGTGAAGCGTAGCCCCCTCAATGGCGGCCTTCGCACATGCGCGGGACCACGCTTGGGTGACGCTGTCCCCCGCAATCGGGGCTTTTCCTCCGTCGGTTGAGAAGACCGCCCCGGCCCCAGGGAAGGATGGCCTAGCTGACCCGTTCTCGCCGACTTCATCCCCTCCCACCGCCCCCAGCTCACGCAGGAGCTGTTGCAGCACACTCACTGCGTTGGGATGAAGGGGAATGGTTCGACTGTTCACCTTTACCTTCTTGGGGGTCTTGGTGTCCCTCAGGACCACCTGCGGCGTCCCTTCCAAGGCGATGTCCTCCCACCGAAGCTTGATGGCCTCCCCGCGCCGGCAGCCCGTCCATCTAAGAAACGCAATCGCCGCGCGCGTCGAGGGATGCAGGGCCGCCATGGCTTCCTGGAGCCGTGTCCATTCTTGATCGGTCACCACGCGCTCGCGCTGATTGGACACGGAGGGGCGGGAAGCTTTCCGAATCGGGTTCTCGCGAAGCGGAAAGTGCCAGTTCTTGATGGCCGTCGTGATGACGTGGGACAAGAGCGTCTGGTGTCGAACAATGCTTGACTCGGAGAGCATGTAGTCGTCGTAGAGCACGCGCGCGAACCCCAGCTTCTCCATTCCGAAGTCCTTGGGGGTCAACGACTCCACTCCCCTGGAGCAGAGATTGGGGAACCGCTGCTGCATCAATCGAAGAGCGTCGGCGTCGCCCCTCCCCGCCTTCTTTGTCGGGCAGACCTCTTCGATGTAGCGTGCGATCCAAGCGTTGAGACTCTGGTTTCTCAGAAGCCCTGAGGCTGGCTGCTTCTCCACGTGAAGGGCTGCCCGCTCAGCGGTCGCGAATGCCGCCGCTTGCTTCAGGATCGCCACACGGCTGTCGGGCGCCTTGGCGTCGGCCTGAGCGTTGTAAGGGAAGGTCCGATTGATCCGATGCGTGTGCCCGGAAGCGTCTTGGCCCGAGATGCGTACTTGCCAAGAGCTTCCCCGGTCGTATACGCCCTTGGTCGCGGCGTCCTTCTTGCGTCCTGCCATGCTGTACTCCCCTTGTGACTGCATGGAATCTTCCCGCATTTTTCCCGCTGGATCAATTTAGTCTATCATTTCAATGACTTAAACGCGATCTATTATCATTCGCAATGACGAGGTCAGGAGTTCGATCCTCCTTGGCTCCACCACATTCCTGCCGTCGTCCGTTGGATGATCGCGAAACGAAAAAGCCACCCGTCGGGTGGCTTTTTCGTTTGCGGGTCTCCGCGCAGCCACGCAGGGCGTGGCTCTACCGGGGGCCGCCGCCCGCGCGTTCTGCGATGGGGCGCACCTGCTGTACCAGGGTGAGCAGCGTCTTGCCTGGCTCTTCGATCATCACTTCGTGGGCGGACTGCTCGAACCACACCAGCTGCTTGCTCGGTGCCTTCACTGTCTCGAACCACTGCGCCGCCACTTCGGACGATACGTTGTGATCGTGGCGGCCCTCGAACAGGAACAACGGCACCTTCAGTTCGTGTACCTCGCTCATGTCCAGGGTCAGCACCTCGCCGAGCAGGTGCTGCATCGAAAAATCATTGCCTTTCCATATCCCGGCCACGTCCTGGTCGGTGTACTCGGGCGAGAGCTTGATGGCGGCCGCTTCGGCATCGCCCCCGCGACGGTTATGGACCATGCCGCCGTAGTAGTTGAGCCACTTGCGCTGCTTGAACAGGTCAGCCAGCGGCACCGGCGCGCTGCCCTTCGCGTAGGGCGCCAGCGCTTCCAGCTCGGCCACCGCCTCGGCGTTGCCGTCTTCCCGCGCCTGCTGCAGGGTCCACGCCCAGCCCCTCCGCTCGCTCTCCGGCGCGTTGGTCAACTGCCCGATGCCGATGTAGGCGTGCAGCCATTCGGGCCGGCGCTGGGCCAGTTCGAGCCCCAGGTAGCTCCCCCAGGATTGGCCCATCACGAATATCTTGTCCTTGCCGAACTCGCGCCGCAGCCACGCCACCATCTCCTCGCTGTCGGCGATCATCCGTTCGCGGGTCATGGTCGGCGCCACCTGTGCCGGATCGTTGGCGACGTAGGTCTTGCCCGCGCCCCGTTGATCCCACTGCACCACGGTGAAGTACTCCTCCCAACCGCGCTGGAAGTACCAGCTGGTGGGCATGGCCACCCAGCCTGGCCCGCCGTGCAGCATCAGCAGCACCGGGTTGCGGCGGTCGTTGCCGCGGATCGAGACCCATTGATCGATGCCGCCGATGCGGACTTTTTCAAGCCGCTCGATGCCGTTGTCGGCCACCACCTTGCGCAGGTCGGCAATGACCTTCACTGCCTCGGCGCGGCTGTGCGGCGCGGGGGCCGGCGGGTCAGCCGCCTGCGCCGAGACGCTGAAGCCTGCTACCGCAAGCCAGAACAAGACTGCAACCCAACATTTCATCGGCGTAGACACCTTTGCAGGAGCGGTACGCCGATTGTGTCATGCGTCCGGGTTGTCCTTGATCGGCGGGCGCCGGCTTTCAGACTGACGGACGCTCTCATCGGTCTGGCCGGGGCGGGCCTTGGCCGCATCTTCCTGCTTCCGGTCCTGCTTGGCTTCGTCAACGCCCTGCTGCTTGCCGGGCTGCTTTTCAGTGGTCATGTGCGTGCTCTTGGTGGCCTGCCCCGTTGGGCATGCCTGCACCGTAGCGGTGGTCGCGTGATGCAGCGGTCATGGGGCCGGCCAACGGCCGGCGCTACCGGCTCAGGGCCTCTGCGATGCAGCGCGACATCGCTTCGCCATCCACCGGCTTGACCAGGAACGCGCGCCCGCCCCGCTCCATCACCCGCGCGCGCAGCGCATCGGTGGGAAACGCGGTCATGAAGATCATGGGAAACGCGCACCCGCGCGCAAGCAGCTCGGCCTGCAGCTGGTCGCCGCTCATCTGCGGCATCTGCATGTCGGTGAGCAGGCAGTCCGGAGCGTCACCGTCGTCGGCCAGGAACGCCGCTGCCGAGGCGTAGGTGCGCGCTTCGTGACCCAGCGAGCGCACCAGGCTGGACAACGACTGGCGGACCCCGTCGTCGTCGTCGACGATCGCAATGCGGTAACTCGGCTTCATGGGGCCTTTATGCCCGATCCGGCCGCGCGCCGGAACCATACACAGGTTTGTCCCGTCCGGTTCAGGCGGTGCCGGTGCCCACGCCCAGTGCTTCGGCATGCCGCACCAGGTCGGCCAGCGAGCGCACGCCCATCTTGCGCATCACGTTGCCGCGATGGATCTTCACGGTGATCTCGCTCAGGTGCAGCGCGCCGGCCACCTGCTTGTTCATCAACCCGGCCACCACGTGCGCCATTACCTCGCGCTCGCGCGGGGTCAGGGTGGCGTAGCGCGCTTCCAGCGAACCGCGCGCGGCCATGTCCTGGCGGCGGCGGGTGTCGCGCTCGATCGCGGCGCTGACCGCATCCAGCATGTCCTGGTCGCGGAACGGCTTGGCCAGGAAATCCACTGCGCCGGCCTTCATCGCGCGCACGGTCATCGGAATGTCGCCGTGCCCGGTCATGAACACGATGGGCAGGTGGATGCCCTGCGCGGCCAGCTGGCCCTGCAGGTCCAACCCGCTGATCCCGGGCAGGCGCACATCCAGCACGATACAGCCGGGCACGTCCGGCAGCACGGCCTGCAGCAGCTCTGACGGCGCCCCCAGCACCCGGGTCTGCAGCCCGACCGAACGCAGCAGGCTGTCCAGCGCGTCGCGCACGGCGGCATCGTCGTCGACCACCACGACCAGTGGCGATGCGGGTAGGCTCATCATGCGCGTACTCCTGTGGGATGGGTGGCCAGCACCAGCCGGAAGGTGGCGCCACGGCCGGGCGCGCTCTCCACCAACAGGCGCCCGCCATGCGCTTCGACGGTGGACCGGCAGATCGCCAGGCCCATGCCCATGCCGTCCGGCTTGGTGGTGAAGAACGGTTGGAACAGGGTGTCCAGGTGCGCGCTGTCGATGCCCGGGCCGCTGTCGGCAATGCTGATGGCCACTTCGCCGGCCGCGCCGGGCTGCGCATCCACCACCAGTTGCCGCGCATTGGCCTGCCCCGCCATGGCCTGGCTGGCGTTGATCAGCAGGTTCACCAGCACCTGCTGCAGCTGCACGGCATCACCGTGCACGGCAGGCAGGTCGGCCGCCACGGCCACCCGCAGCTGCACCGCCTCACGGTTGAGCTCGTGCTGGACCAGCCGCACCGCGTCTTCGATCAGCACGCCGGCGTCGAGCGCTTCGCGCGGCGTGCTGCGTTTGGCCAGGAACGCGCGCACGCGTTTGACAATCTCACTGGCACGGCGCGCTTCACTCACCGTGCGGGTGATGGCCGCCTCCACCTCGTGCAGGTCCGGCGGGTCGCGATGCAGCCAGCGCAGGCCGGCCTCGCCGTTGGTCACCACCGCCATCAGCGGCTGGTTGACCTCGTGTGCCAGTGAAGCGGTCAGCTCGCCCAGCGTGGCTACGCGCGTGGCGTGCGCCAGTTCGGCCTGCGCGCGCAGCGCGGCATCCTCGGCCTGGCGGCGCTCGGTGACGTCGGTGTGGGTTTCCATCACCCCCGTTGCGCGACCAAGGCCATCGCGCTGGATCACCCAGCGGCTTTCCAGCACGCGCCAGGCGCCGTCACGGGTGCGCTGCTCCAGCGTGCCTTCCCAGCTGCCCTGCTGCAGCAGCGTTGCTTCCACCGACTCGCGCGCCCGCGGGTAGCGGGTGGACAGCAGCACATCGGCCACGCGGCCGATGGCATCCTCGGCCGACCAGCCATACACCTGCGCGGCCGTGCGGTTCCAGAACGTGATCACCCCGCCCCGGTCACGCACGAAGATCATGTCGTGCGACAGATCCAGCAGCGTCGCCTGCGCGCGCAGGCGCTGCATCGCGCCCTGGTACTGCAGTGCCAGCAGCGCGGTGATGACGATCGCCGCCAGGCTGACCAGCGCGCGGAAGGTCTGCGCGCCCACATGGTTCACCCCGTGCGAATCCAGGTAGGCGATGAGGGTCAACGCGATGCCGGCCACGGCAGTGATGACGATGTCGGCGCGGCGCCCGGTGCGCGCCACCAGCAGCACCGCCACCACGTACAGCACCGCCACGGCACCCTCCAGCGTGGTGAGCACATCCACCAGGAAGATGCCCAGCGTGAGCAGCGCGGCAGCGGCGCGGAACGCGGTGCGGCCGCGCAACGTGGATGCGGGGGCGGCGCGCGGGCGCGTGGGAGTCGAGGTGGGCACGACGGTCTGGCCTCCTGGCAGGGCGCAGTCGCCTGCGCCGGGGTGGGTCCAGTATCCCCCGCACCCGGGGGCGGCAGATCCCCCCAAAGAGGGATGCGCCGGCAGGTGGCCCAAACCAAGGTATGAGCCGGGGAAACGATGGCGCAATGTTCCCGTCGGCCCCCGCTGCCTAGTCTGGATCCATCGGCTCCCCGCAGCACCTGCGGCCCGGGCCGCCTTCCCCCGCTACCGGAGAGCCGCCATGAACGATGTTGTCGCCCCGTCCCGCCAGACCGCCCCGCTGCGCACGCCGTCCGACCTCAGCCTGCAGGCCGGCAAGGACATCGCCGGTGCCCTCACCGTGCTGCTGGCCGATGTGTTCGCGCTGTACCTGAAGACCAAGAACTTTCATTGGCACCTGTCCGGACCGCACTTCCGCGACTACCACCTGATGCTGGATGAACAGGGCGAGCAGATCTTCGCCACCACCGATGCCATCGCCGAACGCGCGCGCAAGGTCGGCGGCACCACCCTGCGCTCGATCGGGCAGATCCACCGCATCCAGCGCCTGCTCGACAACGACGCGGACTACGTGACCCCCGAGGACATGCTGGCCGAGCTGGCCGACGACAACCGCCAGCTCACCCGCTTCCTGCGGGCTACCCACGTGGTGTGCACCACCCACAACGACGTGGCCACCACCAGCCTGATCGAGAACTGGATCGACGAGGCCGAGCGCCGCAGCTGGTTCCTGTTCGAAAGCACCCGCCCCATCCGCTGATCCACGCGCCGTTCCGTTCCTGCAGGAGACTGTCATGTCCGCTGCATCCCGCATTTCGTTGCCCCCCGGCGCACCCGCGCCTGCGTTCCAGTTGCCCGCCACCCCGGACCAGCGCGTCAGCCTGGCCGAGCTGCGCGGCCACCCGGTGATCCTGGCGTTCTACCCCGCCGACTGGAGCCCGGTCTGCGGCGACCAGCTGGCGCTGTACAACCAGCTGCTGCCCGAATTCCACCGCAGCGGCGCGCAGCTGGTGGGCATCTCGGTGGATGGGGTGTGGTGCCATGCCGCGTTCGCCGAGCAACGCCACCTGCACTTCCCCTTGCTGGCCGATTTCGAGCCAAAAGGCGAGGTAGCCCGCCGCTACGGCGTGTACCGCGAACAGGACGGCGTCTGCGAGCGCGCGTTGTTCGTGATCGATGCCGAGGGCATCGTGCGCTGGAGCTACATCTCACCCCTGGGCATCAATCCTGGCGCCGACGGCATCCTGGAAGCGCTGGCGCAACTTCCCTCCACCGCAGGAGCAGCGTCATGAAAGGTCTGTCGATTCCCGTCAGCGCGCAGGACCACAGCCAGGGCCCGGCCGATGCGGCCATCACCCTGGTCGAGTACGGCGATTACCAATGCCCGTACTGCGGCGAAGCGTATCCCATGCTCAAGGCCGTGCAGCAGGCATTGGGCGACCGTATGCGGTTCGTATTCCGCAACTTCCCGATTTCCGAAATCCACCCGAACGCACTGCCGGCTGCGCGTTTCGCCGAAGCGGCTGCTGACGCGGGGTTGTTCTGGGAAGCGCATGACCTGCTCTACCAGCGCCAGGATGCCTTGAGCCCGCGCGACCTGCAGGCCTATGCCAAGCAGCTCGGAGTAGACCCCGCGCTGCTGCAGGCCGCCGACAACGGCGCATTCGATGAACGCATCGAACGCGACTTCATGGGCGGCGTGCGCAGCGGCGTCAACGGCACCCCGTGCCTTTTCATCAATGGGGTGCGCTACGACGGCGCCCGCGATGTGGACAGCCTGGTCGAGGTCCTGACCGAGCTGGCCTGATCCGTTCCGCTGGCGCGCCGGGGTCTCCTCCCCCACCCCGGGCGCGCCGGCACCTGCCAAGGCCTTTGCCATGCACGCTTCCCGTCACGTCCGCTCGCTGTGGTCGGCCGATGCCGTCCATGACGATGCGCTGGGCACCATCCGCCGCCTGACCGCCGACGAGTTCCCATTGCTGGAGCGCCTGTCGATCAAGCGCATGCAGCTGGCGCCCGGCAGCATCCGCGAACCGCACTGGCATGCCAATGCCAACGAGCTGGGCTATGTGCTGGCAGGGTCGGTACTGGTCACCATCGTGGACAATGCCGATGCGATCAGCAGCATTCGCGTGGACGCCGGTGAGATGTTCCATATCGGTAGTGGCGCGCTGCATGCCATCGAGAACATCGGCGAGGAAGAAGCCGAGCTGGTGATCGTGTTCAGCCACGAACGGCCCCAGGACTTTTCCCTGCATGCGGCGTTCGGTGCGATGTCCGACGCGGTGCTGGGCAATACCTATGATGCGGATGCGCAGGTGTTTTCGCGTGTTCCGCGCAATACCGGTTCGCCCTACCTGGTGAAGCGGCGCGGACCGGCCGTGATCCCGGACGGTGCCGAACGCGCGGAGCCGCACCGGTTCTCGATCGAAGCCCAGTCGCCGCCGGTCGATTTCGCCTACGGCCAGGCCCGCGTGTCACGGACCCAGTTCTGGCCAGCATTGCGCAACCTCTCGATGTACTCGCTGCGCATCGCCGACGATGGCATGCGCGAGCCGCACTGGCATCCGGAAACGGCGGGGCTGGGCTACGTGCATCGCGGCCAGGCCAGGATGAGCATCCTCGATCCGGACGGTTCGGTGGATACCTACCTGCTGCAGCCCGGTGATGTGTACTTCATCCCGCGCGCGTATCCGCACCAGATCGAGGTACTGGGCGACGACGTGCACTTCCTGGTGTTCTTCGACCAGCCCACCCCGGGCGATGTGGGGTACCGGCTGGCGGCAACCGCATTCGCGCCGGGGGTATTGGCCGCCACATTCGGCGTCGATTCGGCAGACCTGCCGGCGTTCCCGAAGACCGTACACGACCCGTTGATCGTCGCGCGCAGGAACCCGCTGGACCCGGTCAATGCATGACGCGCTTCAATCCGGTTGCCGCGCCCTACGCCATTGCAACGGGCTCATGCCCATTCCGATGCGGAACATGTAGTTGAACGCCGAGGCCGACGCATAGCCCAGCTCATGCGCGATCGCCGTCGGCGAGCGCCCCTGCGCCAGCCACTCGATCGCGCGCAGCAGGCGCAGCCGGGTGCGCCACGTGCGCAGGCTCATGCCGGTCTCGCGCTCGAAATGCCGCGCCAGCGTGCGCGGCGACGCGCCCAACACCCGTGCCCAGTCGTCCACGCCGCGCGCATCGGCGGGCTGGTCGTGCAGCGCCTGGCACCAGCGCTGCAGGCGCGCATCCTGCGGCCACGGCAGGTGGCGCACATGCTGGCGCTGGCGGCGCAGCTGCGTGGTCACCAGCGCGCTCAGGTGCGCGTAGTACACCGCATCGTCATCCGGCCGCACTTGCCCCAGCTCCACGATCAACTCGCGCAGCAAGGGCGACACATCCAGCACCGCGCACCGGTCGGGCATGCCCAGCGCCGGATCATCGGCCACGTACAGGTTGCGGAACGCAGCCGCACTCAAGGCACCGGTGTGGTGGACCATGCCGGTAGGCACCCACAGCGCCTGCTGCGGGGTGATCACATGCCGCGCATTGCGCGCCGTTACCTGCAGCACGCCGTGGGTGGCGAACACCACCTGGTTCCAGTCATGCGCATGCGGCGGGAAACGCTCGCCGGCGGCCAGTTCCTGGCTGCGCGCCATCACCGGCCACGGCAGCGCGCGCAGCGACGGCACCGGAACTTCCTTCCAGGGCCCGGAAAGCGTGGACGGACCTTCGTGGCGGCTGATCGACATGATGCGACATTCTATCGAAAGACAGCCGCCCCGCGCCTGCCCGACCATAGACGCGTCCCGTTCCGGCTCCGCGCATGTCCACTTCCCTCGCCACCTCCACCGCACGGCAGCCCTGGCAGGTCATCGCCGCCGGCATCTGCGCGCTGGTGCTCACCGTCGGGCTGGCCCGCTTCGCCTACACCCCGCTGCTACCCCTGATGCGGGTCGATGCCGGCCTCAGTGCCGCACAGGGCGGCTGGCTGGCCACCTTCAACTACCTGGGCTACCTGCTGGGAACGCTGCTGGCCGCACGCGTGGGCGAGATGCAGCAGAAGTTCCGCTTCTATCGGATCGGCCTGGTGCTGGCGGTCGTCGCTACCGGCCTGATGGGCGTCACCACCCAGCCCTGGCTGTGGAGCCTGCTGCGCTTCGTGGCCGGCCTCTCCAGCACCGCCGGCCTGCTGCTGGCCTCCGGGCTGGTACTGAACTGGCTGCTGGCCAACCAACAGCGCCCGCGCCTGGGCCTGCACTTTGCCGGGCTGGGCCTGGGCGTCGTGGTATCGGGGCTGGCCACCGGCGTCCTGGCGGGGCATGCCGGGTCCAGCGCGCAATGGGGCTGGCTGGGCCTGCTCGGCGTGCTCTTCCTGGTTCCCGCCTGGTGCTGGATGCCGGCGCCTTCCCCGACGTCCTCCGCCCAGGCCGCCCAGGCCCCGCCCCCACCCAGCCGGCGCTGGCGCCAGCTGCTGGTGGCCGCCTATTTCTGCGCCGGGGTCGGCTTCGTGGTCAGCGCCACCTTCATCGTGGCCATCCTCGAACAGACGCCTGCCTTCCGCGGCCACGGGAGCGCCGTATGGGTGCTGGTCGGGCTGGCGGCGGTGCCGTCCACCTTCGCCTGGGACCGCATCGCCGCACGGATGGGCCTGATCCGCGCCCTGATGCTGGCCTTCTCTCTGCAGGCCGCCTCGTTCGTGCTGCCGCTGCTGGACAGTGGCCTGGCCGCCGGACTCGGCAGCGCGCTGCTGTTCGGCCTGACCTTCGCCGGCATCGTCAGCCTCACCCTCACCGTGGTCGGCCGCCACTACCCGCACAACCCGGCGAAGGCCATGGCCAACCTCACCCTCAGCTATGGCGTGGCGCAGATCCTGGCACCGGCGCTGGCAGGCACCCTGGCCCGCAGCAGTGGCAGCTACCAGGCGTCGTTGCTGCTGGCGGCCATCTTCATGGCCGTGGGTATCGTGCTGCTGGCGGCCATGCCTGATGACGCGCGCGACCACGTGCGCTGATGAACACCAATTCATGTGCGACGCGTACCTGCGATCAAGTAGTTAAGCCGCCACGCCAAGGCCGCAGCAACGAATGTGAAATTTTTTTGTCGAAACGCTTGCCGAACCCCGCAGACCTCCGTATTATTCGCGTCCTCGCCAGCGGCAACGCAGCGATGAAGTGGCCGAGTAGCTCAGTTGGTAGAGCAGGGGATTGAAAATCCCCGTGTCGGCGGTTCGATTCCGTCCTCGGCCACCACAAATCTGAAAGACCTGCAGAAATGCAGGTCTTTTTTTTGCTTTTCTGCGGTGGCATTGCAGTCAGGCATATGCACAATGTGGGCACCGTCATTGAACAAGGATGTCCCATGCGTGTTGCTTTGCTTCTGCCGTTCCTGCTGCTCAGCGTTGGTTGTGCGCACCAGACCGCGATGACCGCGCCCACCGCGCCGATGCCGACGGTGACGCCAGGCTGGATCACCCCCGCCGAAGCAGTGTTCGCCGCCAACGAAGATCCGCAGCGCGGCATCAGTGGCACCTTCGTGCTCACCGTAAAGCACACCGACGTCACCGAAGACCGCATCTACCTCAACAGCGAACGCGACTATCGCCATCAGCTCTCACTGAACGTGTCGCTGGATGCCGCTCAACGCGAAGCACTGCAGAAGCAGCTGGGCATGCCGCTGGAATACCTGGTCAACCGTCGCCTGCTGGTACAGGGAACGGCCCGCCGGACCACCATCGGCTTCACCAGCGATGGCAAGCCGTCCGGCAAGTACTACTTCCAGACCCAGCTCCAGGTAAGCGATCCGCGCCACGTTCGTTTCGCGCCCTGATCCAGCGCGCGGCTGACAAAACCTTTACACCCGCCAACGTTCTGCCCCCTAAGCTCGGGCCTCCTGCCGGGAGACCCCCATGCGCCTTCGCCCTGCCCTGTTTGCTGCTGCACTGTTGTTGACCTCCGCCACCACCCACGCGGTGGAGCCGGTGCGTTCGGTGCCTGCGTTGGACATGGGCCGCTACGCCGGCCAGTGGCATGAAATCGCGCACCTGCCGGTGTCGTTCCAGAAGAAGTGCGTGGGCGACATCACGGCGACCTATGCGCTGCGCGCCGATGGCCGCATCAGCGTGCACAACGCCTGCCGTACCGACGATGGGGAGCGCATCGCGGCCGAAGGCGTGGCGCGCCCGGTGGAAGGCGAACCGGGCCAGCTGCAGGTGCGTTTCGTGCCGGACTGGCTGGCCTGGGTGCCGCTGGTGTGGGCCGATTACTGGGTGGTCGCGCTGGACCCGGATTACCAGTGGGCGGTGGTGGGCGACCCGGACCGCAAGTACCTGTGGATCCTCTCGCGCTCGCCGCGGATGGATGCGGCGCTGTTCGCCCGCCTGAAGGGCAAGGCTGAAGCGATGGGGTATGACCTGGCGCCGTTGAAGGTGATGGCGCCGGTGGAGTGACACCCGGCGCGGTTGAAACCTGAATGCACCTTCGGTTGTCTTAGGATGCGTATCGACCAACGGTCGATACCTGCCGGCCCCGCCGCACCCGCACAACCACCATACGCCGTAGTATGCTTCCACTCACGCGGCACCTGCACGAGGATTTGCGCCCATGTTCCACCGCCTCCGTACCGTTCTTACCGTGGCCCTGCTGGCCGGTACCGCCGTTGCGCTGACCGCCTGCAACACCAACGTCAAGCGCGTCTCGCCGCCGGCTGCCAGCGTGCAGCAGCTGACCGTGGGCGCCAACGGCAACTGGACCGTGGCCCTGCGCCTGCAGAACTTCAGTTCCATGCCCATGACCTTCGACAGCGTGGAGCTGCAGATGCAGGTGGGCGACCAGGACGCCGGCAAGGTGAGCGCACGCCCGGCCATCTCCATCGGCGGCGTCTCGGCCGATGTCATCAATGTTGAGCTGCAGCCCTCTTCGGCCGCGCGCATCGTGGTGGCCGACGCCCTGGCCGGCAACCGCACCCTGGGCTATTCGCTCAAGGGCACCGTGGCCGCCACCCCGCAGGAAAAGAAGCAGCGCAGCTTCGAGATCGACAGCCGCAGCACCCTCAACCAGGCCCCCGGCCTGCCCGGCGTGCTGCGCTGACCCCAACACCGCTTCCACCTGAACCCCGCATCTGATCGAGACCTGACGATGAGCAGCTACACCGCCCCGCTTTCCGATATCCGCTTCGCCCTGCATGACGTGTTGAAGGTGGAGCCGCTGTTTGCCCGCCTGGGTTTCGCCGATGCCACCACCGACGTGGTGGATGCGGTGCTGGAAGAAGCCGGCCGTTTCAGCACCAGCGTGCTGGCGCCGCTCAACAGCGTGGGCGATGAAATCGGCTGCGTGCTCGACCAGGCCAGCGGCGAAGTGACCACCCCGCCCGGCTTCAAGCAGGCCTATGCGCAGTTCGTCGATGGTGGCTGGACCGGCCTCACCGCGTCCCCCGAACTGGGCGGCCAGGGCCTGCCGCACACGCTGGGCGTGCCGCTCAACGAAATGATCAACGCCGCCAACCTGGCATGGGGCAACTTCCCGCTGCTCTCGCACGGCGCGATCGAAGCGCTGAAGCAGCACGGCGAAGCGTGGCAGCAGGATGCGTTCCTCAAGCCGCTGATCGAAGGCCGCTGGACCGGCACCATGTGCCTGACCGAACCGCATTGCGGCACCGACCTGGGCCTGCTCAAGACCAAGGCGGAACCCAACGCCGATGGCAGCTATTCCATCACCGGCACCAAGATCTTCATCACCGCCGGCGAGCACGACCTCACCGACAACATCGTGCACCTGGTGCTGGCCAAGCTGCCTGACGCGCCGGCCGGTGCCAAGGGCATCTCGCTGTTCGTTACCCCGAAGTTCAAGGTGGACCGCGACGGCAACGTCGGCGAGCGCAACGCGCTGCGCTGCGGCTCGATCGAACACAAGATGGGCATCAAGGGCTCGGTCACCTGCGTGATGAACTTCGACGGTGCCGAAGGCTATCTCGTCGGCCAGCCGCACAAGGGCCTGCAGGCGATGTTTACCATGATGAACACCGCGCGCCTGGGCGTCGGCCTGCAGGGCATCGGCCTGTCCGAGCGCGCCTACCAGAACGCGCTGAAGTACGCGCGTGAGCGCCTGCAGTCGCGTTCGCTGAGCGGCCCGAAGAACCCGGAAAAGCCGGCCGACCCGATCCTGGTCCACCCGGACGTGCGCCGCATGCTGCTCTCCATCAAGTCACTGGTGGAAGGCAGCCGCCTCTTGGCGCTGCACGCGGCCACCCTGATCGACGTGGCCCACCACGCCGACGATGCCGGCGAACGCGAGCGCGCCGAGACCCTGGTGAGCTTCCTCACCCCGATCTCCAAGGCCTGCCAGACCGAATGGGGCATCGAGAACACCTACAACGCCCTGCAGTGCTTCGGTGGCCACGGCTACATCCACGAGCACGGCATGGAACAGCTGGCCCGCGATGCGCGCATCACCACGCTGTATGAAGGCACCACCGGCATCCAGGCGCTGGACCTGATCGGCCGCAAGACCGCTGCCAGCCAGGGCGCCGGGCTGAAGCTGATGCTGGCCGAGATCGAGGCCTTCGCCAAGGCCAACGAAGGCAACGAAGCGCTGGCCGAGTTCATCGCCCCGCTGCGCGCCAAGGCCCAGGAATGGGGCCAGCTCACGATGGCCACCCTGCAGCGCGCGGCCACCAACCCGGACGAACTGGGCGCGGCCAGCTTCGATTACCTGTTCTATTCCGGCTACGTGGTGCTGGCGTACTGGTGGGCCCGCAGCGTCGCCGCCGCCGACGCCTCGGCGCAGAGCGAGGCCTTCAAGCAGGCCAAGCGCGAAACCGCCCGCTTCTACTTCGCCCGCATGCTGCCGCGCACCCTCAGCCATGCCGCCGCCATCCAGGCCGGCGCAGAATCGCTGATGGCCATGGAAGACAGCCGGTTCGGGGAATAACCGGCCGCAGCGGGTGCCGACCAACGGTCGGCACCTACCGGGCGTTTTGCATTCCCGGTAGGTACCCACCGTTGGTGGGTACGGCAGCCGTAAGGTCAACCGACCAACGGTCGGTTGCTACCCGGACAAACCTCTGGTTCGTTCCCATACCCAAATTGCAACGAATCCGGTATAAGCTGTTTTCCCGATGGAGACAGACACTACGAGCTTAGGTCTGATCGATACCGGAGCCTCGTCCGCCCCGGTCGCCGAACTATCGCCGATCATCAGCCTGCACAGGCCTGGCAGCGTCCGCCTGCTGTCCTTGGATGCCCATGGCCGGGTACTGGACTGGATCAACTGGCAGGATGCCGCCTGCCTCTACTCGCGCGATGCCGTTGCCTGGACCCTGGGCGACCCCTGCCTGCACATCCATGGGGGCATCAACCGCCTCACCGGCCTGCAGAGCGGGGTTGACCTGCACCCGATCATCGCCGCGCGCGGCCACGCCCGTTCCCGTGCGATCGATCCCACCCCGAACCTGTCCAACCAGGCGCTGTTCGCGCGCGATGCGCACCTGTGCCTGTACTGCGGCCAACAGTTCCACCGCCCGCAGCTCACCCGCGACCACGTCATGCCGCTGTCCAAGGGCGGCCTGGACGTGTGGGAGAACGTGGTCAGCGCCTGCTTCCACTGCAACTCGCGCAAGAGCGACCGCACCCCGCAGCAGGCCGGCATGCCCTTGCTGGCCGTGCCTTACCGGCCCAGCTGGATCGAACACATGATCCTCTCCAACCGCAACATCCTGGCCGACCAGATGGCGTTCCTGAAGGCGCAGCTGCCCAAACGCTCCAAGCTGGCCGCCTGAACCTGCGACAGGTTGTCGCAGGGCACCCTCACCGTTTGCTCACCGGTAGAGCGGTTTGCTTGCCCCACCCCGGTTTGGGGGCGAAAATAGGCGCTTGAGAAGAAGCGCGATAAAAATGATCGATTCCGCACGCTATCCCCGCCTGTCGCGCATCCAGAACCCGGATGACCTGCGCAGGTTCGAAGAGTCCGAACTGCCCGCCATCGCGGATGAACTGCGTGCCTACCTGATTGAATCAGTGGGCAGGAGTGGCGGCCATTTCGGCGCCGGCCTGGGCGTGATCGAACTCACCGTGGCCCTGCACTACCTGTACCAGACCCCGGTCGACCAGCTGGTGTGGGACGTGGGCCACCAGACCTACCCGCACAAGATACTCACCGGCCGCCGCGACGAGATCCACACCGTCAAGCAGAAGGACGGCGTGGCGCCGTTCCCCAAGCGCGAGGAAAGCGAGTACGACACCTTCGGGGTCGGCCATTCCTCCACCTCCATCTCGGCCGCGCTGGGCATGGCGATCGCGCGCCAGCTTGAAGGCGACGACCGCAAGGTGGTGGCAGTGATCGGCGATGGCGCGATGACCGCCGGCATGGCCTACGAGGCACTCAACCATGCCGGTGGCATGGAGCAGGAACCGAACCTCCTGGTGATCCTCAACGACAACAACATGTCGATCTCCGAAGCCGTGGGCGGGCTGACCAAGATGCTCGGCCGCGCCACCGGCAGCCGCACGCTCAATGCGCTGCGCGAAGGCGGCAAGCGGATCCTGGGTGACAAGAAGAAATCGCCGTCGGCGCGCTTCGTCAAGCGCTGGGAAGAACACTGGAAGGGCATGTTCGTGCCGTCCACCTTCTTCGAGGAAATGGGCTTCCATTACACCGGCCCCATCGACGGCCACGACGTGCCTGCGCTGGTGGCCACGCTGAAGACGCTCAAGGGCCTGAAGGGCCTGAAGCTGCTGCACGTGATGACCACCAAGGGCAAGGGCTACGAGCGCGCCGAGGGTGACCAGATCGGTTACCACGCAGTGGGCCCGTTCGACCCGGACAAGGGCCTGGTCGCCAAGGGCGGCGCCAAGAAGCCCACCTACACCGATGTCTTCAGCGACTGGCTGTGCGATGCCGCCGCCGCCGAACCGCGCCTGCTGGGCATCACCCCGGCCATGCGCGAAGGCTCGGGCCTGGTGCGCTTCAGCAAGGAATACCCGGAGCGCTACCACGACGTGGCCATTGCCGAGCAGCACGCGGTGACGCTGGCCGCGGGCATGGCCACCCAGGGCGCCAAGCCGGTGGTGGCGATCTATTCCACCTTCCTGCAGCGCGCCTACGACCAGCTGGTGCATGACGTGGCCGTGCAGAAACTGGACGTGCTGTTCGCCATCGATCGCGCCGGCGTGGTCGGCCCGGACGGTGCCACCCATGCCGGCAACCTGGACCTGAGCTTCCTGCGCTGCGTACCGCACATGGTGGTGATGGCCCCGGCCGATGAAGCCGAATGCCGGCAGATGCTCAGCACCGGCCTGCAGTACGACGGCCCCGCCGCCGTGCGCTACCCGCGTGGCAGCGGCACCGGCGTGGATGCCGGCAACGACCTGTCCACGCTGGAGATCGGCAAGGCCGACCTTCGCGTGCAGGGCAGCCGCATCGCACTGCTGGCATTTGGCAGCACGGTGCCGGCCGCCGAAGCCGTGGGCCGCGAACTGGGCCTGAGCGTGGTCAACATGCGCTTCATCAAGCCGCTGGACCGTGCGCTGCTGCTGGAGCTGGCCAAGACCCACCAGGGCTTTGTGACCATCGAAGACAACGTGGTGGCCGGTGGCGCCGGGTCCGGCGTGGCCGAGCTGCTCAACGCCGAAGACGTGCTGCGCCCGTTCCTGCACCTGGGCCTGCCGGACAGCTTCCAGCACCATGCCAGCCGCGAAGACCTGCTGGCGGAAGCGGGAATTGATGCGGCGGGTATCCGTGCGGCGGTACTCAAACGCTGGCCGAATCTGGGCAGTCAGGCGCTGAGCGCCTGACCCCAAATCCCGCGCGGGGGCGTTACGCCCTTACCGGATTTCGAACTCCGCGCGGCAACCGCCGTTGACCCAGACGCCGTCGCGGTTCCAGCCCCAGGTGCGGCCTTCCACGCAGGCCGTACGCGAGGTCTGGCGGATCAGCCGCACATCGCGGCGAACGTTCACGTTGCAGCGGCGCATGCGCTTGTCGTTGGAATCGCAGCTGATCACCTGCCCGCGACCACCACCCCAGCCGCCGCCGTTGTTGCCCCAGCCGTTGCCATTGCCATGCGACGGCCGCCGGCCTTCGGCAATGAACTCCGCGCGGCAACCGCGGGTAACCCACACGCCATTGCGTGCCTGGCCCCAGGTGTCGCCCTCGATGCACTGGGTTCCCGACAGCTGGCGCACCAGCCGTGCGCGGCCATTGATCGGGCACTGCTGGGTGCGGCCCTTGATCGATTCGCAGCGCACTGGGCCATCGTTGTAGCCATCGTCACGGTAACGGTCGTACTGCTGCGCCTGTGCAGCCGCGCCAGCAGCCAGCAGCGCCGGCAGCAGCGCCCACGCCCACTTGTGCGTTCCATTCGCCATCGCGTCGTTCCTCATGCCTGCCTCGATCCGTTTTGTGAATAGGCACAGGATCAGGCAAGCGGCGCCTTCCGCCTATAGGCCGAAGGTCGCTCATTTCAGGGTCGATTCAACTAGCCAACGCGCAGCTGACCGGCTCCGGGCGGCTCACCCGTAGCGAACCACATCCACGAAAGCGTCTTCGACTTCCACCCGCACGCCGATGCTGCGCCCGGTTTCCGCGTGTTGCTCACGGGCCAGGTTGTCGGCGAAATCGAAGGCCACCGCGCCTTCGGCGAAGGCGGCGGCTTCATTGCGGCTGGGGTCAAGAACGCACCAGCGGTGGTCAGCGTGCTTCACGGTAATGTTCATGGTGCACTCCGGGGTTATCCCTGACCCGCACCATACGGCTGAAGCCGACACCGAACTATCGGATTAGTCTGATATTGGCACCAGACCTACCCCCATTTCCGAATTTGCCCGATGGCGGTCAGCGCCCCGCTTTCAGGTGGCCATCCCTTCAATCCTCCTTGCCGAGGAACGCGAACGCCGGGGTCGGCTTGAACTGCGCCAGCGCGTCACCGGCAAATACATTGCGCTGGTCTTTGCCAAGGTCCAGTTTCAGCACCGGTGCACCCGGCGAGAAGTCTGCCTTGTTCAGGTCCACCCAGAAGGTATTGGGGGTCAAGGCCGATTCAAAGAAATAGAGCCTGCGCTTGTGGTCGGCCACCGTCCGCCAACGCGTGGAGGAAATGTTCGGCGCTTCGGGCGTGGTCAAGCCGTAGGGCACCGACGCATTGCGGATGACACTGAACACGCTGGCCAGCGCTTCCACCGGGTCCTCGCTCTTGGGGATGGCATTGATGTAGAAACTCGCCCGCGCGAATCTATCGGCGGCACGGTTGGTTCCAGGCAACATCACCGTGCCGCCGATCTGCTGCCAATACGTGTTGAGCGCCAGTTGCTGGTCGAACACCGGCGAGTTGGTCATCACCTGGTAGGCGCGATCATGGTGGATCACCTGCTTGCCATCGATGTATTCGATTATGGCGCTGTCGCCGGTCGCATCGGACAACGACAGGTGCAGGGTGGCCATCCGCGATTCGCCCGGAAGATAGTCGGTGACCAGCGCATAGGGCTCCTTTCGCATGGCTGCCACGGCTTCGGCCACTGTCGCGAAATTGTCCAGCATGTACTGCGCCCACAGGGAAATCACCAAGCCGGGCTTGCCGTTGCGTTCCTGCGGATACTCCGATTCCACCAGCCATAGCAGGTTCGCCGACAAGCCCGCCTCGTTCAATCCATCGGTGGTTGAGATATCGAAACCGCTGGCGATGACGCTGCCGTACTTCGACGTCCACGAGGCCGAATGACTGCCGGCCTGCCCGGTGCGCGCGATGCCACGGGGAAACACCCACAGATTGGTGGCGATGTCGCTCTGCCAGTCCATCGAACGTGCGGTGATGACATCCTGGTTGTTGCCCAGGTAGACCACACGCGTGCAGGCCTGCGCAGGGCCGTTGGCCAGCATCAGGGACAATGACAACGTGCACAACGCCGGGCGCAACGACGACAGAAGACGCATGGTGGTTCTCCTTGGCAGAAACTCAGTAGCGCCACTCCAGGCCCAACCCCGGGCCCGACATGACGAGGTCGAAATCCAGGTAACGGGTGACCTGGCGCAACGAGAGGTAGCGGTAGCCCAGGCGCAGCCAGCCGTGTTCACTGATCCGCACGCCGTAGGAAGCCAGCAGATCCAGACCGACTGTGTCGCTGGCGCTGCCCAGCGCCCACAGGTTGATGCCCTGGCGTTCGCTCAGGGCCCAGGTCACGCGCACGCCCAGCACCGGGTCCAGCCAATCGTGGCTGACCCGCTCCTGTCGTCCCAGCGCGGTCACCCGTCCTCGCAGGTGCCAATAGCGCGCGCCTGCCACCACATCCATGCGCAGCACGGGGTCGTCTATGAAGCGGTACTGAGCCATTGCCGCGCCGGTCGCGATCCGCGTCTCCAAGCCCGCATCCACGCCCAGCTGCGGAACGCGAGCGGATTCACTGGTATCCACCCAGGTCATGTCCGAGAGCAGGCCCCAGCGACCGCGCCTGACATCGATGACCGCCATGCCAGCCATATCCAGATCACGCAGCGTCTCGCCGAAGTCCTTGTCCACCGAGACCGGCGGTAACCCGTTTACCTTCGCATCGCCATGGACGTCGGCTCCCCATGCGTACGGAACCACGCTGACCTGCCATGCCGGCTCGGCTGCGACTGCAAACGGCAACATCGACACGCACCACAGCAGCCAACGTTGCATGCATGCTCCCGGAGAAGGAAACGCCCGTGGTGCGCCAGCCAGGGGCTGGTTTGGAAACGATCCATCTGGATCTGAACGGTTCGCCAGTGACGGGCCAGTGAATGTCAGCTGCGCTGGGCCTCGACTGGCTCAACTGGCAACGTCATCACAAATCGCGCGCCCCCACTGGCCGCTTCTTCGGCCACGATGCTGCCGCCGTGCCGCAGCATGATTTCACGCGCCAGATACAACCCCAGCCCGCTGCCACTGCCGCTGGGGCGCAGCCGGTGGAAAGGCTCGAATATCGATTGCCGGGCCTGCTCGGGCACGCCATCGCCCTCGTCGCTGACCGACAGCACCCCGCCGGCCTGCAGCTCCACCACCACCAGCCCACGTCCGCCGCCATGGGCGATGGCGTTCTGCAGCAGGCCGCTGATGACCCGGTGCAGCGCATCCGGATCACCGCGCACCCAGACCGGTGCGTCTGGTGCTTCCACCGCGAATTCGTAGCCGGCATCGATCAGCAGCGGCGCCACATCGGCGGCGACCTCGCCGGTCAAGGCGGCCAGGTCGATGCGCTGGTGCTGGCTGCGGTGGTGATCCAGCCGCTGCAGGTCCAGCAGCTGTTCGGCGATGTTGCTCAGCCGGCCCAGGTCGCGCTGCAGGCGTGAACGCACCTGCCCCGGCGGCAGGTCGGCAATGCGCGTGGCCAGGATGGCAATCGGCATGCGCAGCTCGTGCGCTGCGCCCACCAGGAACCGGTCCTGCGCGTCGTAGCTTTCACCAATGCGCCGCACCGCCGCGTTGAACGCATCCACCAGCGGCACGATTTCGCGCGGCACCGCGTGGGTATCCAGCCCGCGCCCGCGTTCGGTGATCTGGATCGCCGCGGCCTGCGCCGCCACCCGGTTCACCCCGCGCAGGGAACGATGGATCGCCCACGGCGCCACCACCAGCGTGATCACGATCAGCGGCAGGGTGATCCAGCCGCCCAGGTAGCCGATCACCACCAGCATCTGCCGCCACAGCCCGCGATGCGGAATGCCGCCCAGCATCACGTGGATGCGCCCGCCATCGGGCTCGGTTACCCATACCCGCATCGCCAGTTCCACCCCGTGCGTGCGCGTGCGCACATCGGTGGGCTCCACGTGCTGCAGCTGCTGCACCAGCGGGCGGAACGCGGCCGGTACGTTGCCCTGCTCCAGGGTGCGGCCCTGCTCATCGGCGGCGGCAAACCAGAACGTGGCCGGGCGGTCAGGCACCGCCTCGTTCACCGCATCCCAATCCACCCGCAGCGCATCGCCCTCCACGTGGATCGCCTCGGCCACCGATTGGCTGGTTTTCCAGTCGATATAGGCCGCGCCACGGTCGCCGTACATCAGCACCATGCCGGTAAGCCCCACCGCCACCATGGTCATCTGGATCAGGCAGATCTTCCAGGCCAGGCTGAAGGACAGCGAGCCGGGTTTGAGGAACTTCATGCGGTTTCCTTGAGCAGGTAGCCAATGCCGCGCATCACGTGGATTTCCACCTGCGCATCGGCATCGGCCAGCGCGCGGCGCAGCTTGGAGACGTGCGCGTCGAGCGCATTGGATTGAATCTCATCATCGAAGCCATACACCGCCTCCTGCAGCGCCGCGCGCGCCACGGTGCGGCCTTGGCGCAGGGCCAGTGCTTCCAGCACCAGCAGTTGCCGGCGCGGCAGTGCAAGCAGCGCACCGTCCACGCTGGCTTCGCGTGCCACGAAATCGAACTGCAGCCGCCCCAGCGCCAGTACCGGCAGGGTGATCTGCGCGGGCCGCCGCGAAATCGCGCGGATCCGCGCCAGCAGCTCTTCCACCGCGAAGGGTTTGGTCAGGTAATCGTCGGCGCCTACATCCAACCCGACCACGCGGTCGGCCACCGAATCGCGCGCGGTGAGCATGATCACCGGCAGGTTGGGAATGTGGCTGCGCGCCACCCGCACGAAATTGGCGCCATCGCCATCGGGCAGCTGCCGGTCCAGCAGCAGCACCTGGTGCACGCCGGATTTCAGCGCCTCGGCCGCCTGCGCCATCGACACCACCAGGTCCACCACCATGCCATGGCGGCCCAGGCTGGCCTGGATGGCGCCGGCCAGTTCGGGGTCGTCTTCAAGCAGCAGGATGCGCATGGCAATACGGGCAAGGGGGTAATGGGCGCCGATGGTACCGCGCCGGCCGGCGCAACGTTCCCACAATGTCCGGCGGCCACCATGGAGGTTTGATCGTCCCCCCAGGAGCAGTACCCATGCAAATCGGTTCACGGAAGGCAGCGACGGCAGGCATCACCCTGCTGGGCCTGCTGGCCAGCGGCAGTGTGCTGGCCCAGGCCGCCCCCGGCGAAAGACCCCGCAGCAGCCTGGGGTTGGCCGTGGTGGCACAGAAGTCGCCCTATGCCGGCTATGACACCGACGTGCTGCCTGCACCGGTCATCAACTACGAAGGCAAAAAGTTCCATTTCCGTGGCGGCAGCATCGGCTACACGCTGTTCGACAACGAGAAAACCGAAGTCTCGCTGCTGGCCCAGCCGCACGTGATGCGCTTCAAGCGCAAGGATACCGATGACCTGCAGCTGCGCCAGCTCGACAACCGCAACCTCTCGGCGATGGCCGGCGTGGCCGTGCGCCATACCGCGCCGTGGGGCGTACTGCAGGGCAACGTCCTGGCCGAAGTGAGCGGGCACGGTGGTGGCGTGGCGGCGGACGCCAAATATTCTTACCCGATTCCGACCGGCAAGGTCGTGCTGATTCCCGGCGTGGGCGTGAACTACGCCAGCAGCGCGCTCAACGATTACTACTTCGGCATCAGCGCCGATGAAGCACAGCGCAGCAGCCTGGCCCGTTACAAGGCCGACAGCGGCGTTGCTCCCTACATGGACGTCACCGCGCTGATGCCGCTGGGCGCGCACTGGACCGCCACCGCATCGCTGCGCCGCACCCTGCTTTCCAGCGCGGTGAAGGACAGCCCGATGACCCGGGGCGACCACATGGATACCGCGCTGCTGGCGCTCACTTACGGATTCTGACTATGCGCGAAGGCATCGTACGCCGTGTCGCCAACGTAGCACTGCAGATCGAGCCGGACCGCACCCAGGTACTGCAATGGATCCTGCATGCCCCACTGGCCGCCCTGGGCGGCCACACCACCTTCGAACTGGCCTGCAACGGCCAGGGCGAACGGGTGATTGAACTGCTGCACGGGGTGCTCGCGCAGGCGGGCACCACGCCGCCGCAACTACCGCAGGCCCCCACATGAGCCGACCCTTCCCGATGCTGAGCACCGACGAACCCGCAGACGCACCGGCGCTGGCTGCCGCGCTGGTCACGTTCGACCAGGCGGTACAGTCGCTGATCGAACAGGACCCGGACCGCCACGGGCGGTTTTCCCGTGCCTATGTCACCGCGATTTTCCGTGCATGCCTGCTGCGCCCCGAACCGGGTGCCGGGGTGCCGCGTGGGCGGCCGGATCCGGAAATCGCCCAGGCCCTCAAACGGTGGATCCAGGCCCAGTTGCTGCGCCACCCCGGCGAAGGCGACGACCACCGCCTCACCGCCGCGCGCCGCGCCGCGCACGGCTTCTGGCTGCAGTCCATGGCGTGCCCGATCGACGATGACGGGCAGCCGCGTGCGGCCCGGCTGCTGGAAGGGCTGCTGGCGCTGACCCGCCCGGAGTGATCCGCACGGTTGGGCAGTTTGCGACTTGTTGCGTTGAAAAGCGGGGCCGGCAGGATCACTGTCCGGCTTCCTTTCCAGCGCAGCGGACGCACTGCCCATGCGAGTTCCTTCCGATGTTCCACCGCCCTTCCCACCCCGCATTGAATCGCCCACCCCGCTCACCGACGCGGTCGGCGCCGATGCGCCGGGCTGGCAGGAAGCTGCCGACGCGTTGGATGGGATGACGCCTTCCGCTGCGGACGACAACGACAGCGCGCACGACCAGGAGCAGGAAGAAGGCGGCAGGCGACACGGCCTGCAGTGGCCCGATCCGGAAGAGGAAGACTCCGCCCCGGCACTGGACCCCGAGGCGGCTCGCCGCCCGGAACTGGGCAATGGCTTCTGGGTGCTGCCCGATCCGCGTACGCCCCTGCCGCGCGTGCATGCGCAAAGCCGCAGCCCATTGATCGCCGAACCCTCGCGCCCCTTGTCGACCGATCTTCCCGGCCAGCGCCATGCCCGGCAGGGACGCAATGACAGCGACGACGATACCCGCCGGGAGAAGGACGCTGGCCAGGACGAAGGCCGCGCAAAAGAGTGAGAGCACGTCCTCACGGCGCGTTGCCGGCGCCTCGCTAGGCTGCAGCTGTTTCCCGACGGCAGGTGTGGCGATGCGTGGTGTGATGGCGGTGATGTTGCTGGCGCTGGCCGCGCCCGCGTGGGCGCAGCAGGACGATGCGGAAACACCGGCGTTCGACCGCCCGGGGTTGGGCTTTTCGGCCTCGGTGCTGCCTCAGGGCAGCGCTGCGCTGGAACTGGGCCTGCCCAGCTACGAACGCGACCGCGATGACGACGGCACGCGCACCACCCAGTACGGCACCGACCTGCTGCTGCGCGTGGGCCTGGGCGCCCATCTGGAACTGCAGGCCTTCGGCAGCCCCTGGAACCGCCTGCGCGAAGCGCCGCGCAACGCACCCTCGACCACCACGCGGGGTGCAGGCGACAGCGGTCTTGCGCTGAAGTTCGCGCTTCCCCTCGAATCGGACAAACACGCTGTCGCGCTGCTGGCCAGCACCAGCTTCGACACCGGCTCACGCGACTTCAGCGAAGGCGGCACCCAGTACCAGCTCGGCGCCAGCTACGAGTACACCTTCAACGCCCAGTGGAGCACCGCGCTGTATGCCAATGCCACGCGCGGCGCGGGCGAGGACGAGTTCAGCTGGTCGCCCAGCCTCAGCCTCGCCGTAAGCGACACAGTAAGCACCTACATCGAGGCGGGTTTCACCCACACGAATGGCGAACCTTCCACCTCGGTAGCCGGTGCAGGCGTGACCTGGATGGCAGCCCGCCGGGTGCAGCTGGACGCTTCGTTCGACCTCGGCCTGGACAGCAACAGCCCGGATCTGCAGGCTGGACTGGGGGTGTCGCTCTACTTCGAGTGAACCAAAAAAGCCTGCGCATCGCTGCGCAGGCTCCTTCGGCGGTGTTACACGTTACGGCCCTGGGGTCAGGTCACTTTCTTGGCGACCGTCATGCCCAGCAGGAACAGGATGACGGCGATGATGATGCCGGCCCAGAACAGGAACTTGGCCACGCCAATGGCGGCGCCGCCGATGCCGGCAAAGCCGAGTGCGCCGGCGATGAGACCGATGATGGCGAAGATGATGGCCCACTTGATCATGTTGTTCCTTTGCCCGGAATGCGGGTTGACTGACAGGACTCCACGCTAGCGATTGGCGTGTGCCGCAACAGTGAATGGGGCGCGTGAACCGCGTGAAATCCCTACGTGGATGTGAAGACGCCCGCTACGTATTCAGCGACGCTTGTAGGAATTTTCCGACGAACGGTAGGGAGCAATTCCGAGGCGACCCACGCAAGCCATTGATTTTCAAGCTCGCTCACGAAGCCTCTCATCACCGCACTGAATGTGTGACCGTTGCCTCAATTTCACCGTCTGGTCACAATGCTGACGTCCCACTACGGCCTTACCGCCATGCGCGCATTCGTCACCAAGCAGCATCCCGCCCTGCTCAAGGTCTACTTCGTGGCCTGCTACGTCGTGCTGATTGAAGAAGTGATTCGCGCCGTCAACTGATTGGGCCCGGCAGCGGCATCAGTGGCCCAATGCAGGACGATGGGCAGGCGCTTTGCCGCCACGCTCGCTTCGCTGCAGTTTTTCCAGCGCCTGTTGCAAGGCTGACATCCGGAACGGCTTCTGCAACCCGAAGCGATGCTGGAATGCCAGCGGAAGGCTGGATCTGTCATAGCCGGTAAGGAAGACATACGGAATGCCGCGCGCCTCCAGCGCCTCGGCGATCGGGAACGACTGCTTCCCGCCCAGATTGATGTCCAGCAGCGCCAGGTCAAAGGGCGTCTGCTCCACAAGCCGTAGCGCCGCATCCACGGTGCCCACCGGCCCCACCACTTCGTAGCCCAGCGTCTCCAGCCCGTCCTCGACAAGCATCGCGATGAGCGATTCGTCTTCGACGACCAGGACGCGCGGGCTCACGGGTGCACCTGGACCGCGTCATCGCCGTGCGGTATCGATACCCGATACCGCAGGCCTTCCGGCTCGAACGTCAGCTCCACATCGCTGCCAAGATCGTGCTTGAGGCCGCGTTCGAGCAACCGCGAGCCGAACCCGCGTTGCGCCGGCGGCTGCACCGGCGGGCCATCGCGCTCCTGCCACTCCAGTTCGATCAGGTCCTCCCCATCGACCTGGCGTTGCCCCCACGCCACGCGCACGCGGCCCTCAGGCCCCGAAAGCGCACCATGCTTGACGGCGTTGGTGCCCAGCTCATGCAGCGCCATGGCCAGCGCCAAGGCGCGGCGGGGATCGAGCCGGCAGGGCTCGCCCTGGATATCGAAGCGCCGCCCGCCTTCGCCGTGCAGGTCCGCCGTGGCCTGGACCAGGTCATGGATATCGGCGCTGTGCCAGTTTTCGCGGGTCAGCACATCGTGTGCGCCGGCCAGCGCCAGCAGGCGCTCTTCGATCTTCTCGCCGGCGTCGACGATGTTCTGCGCGTTGCGGAAGGTCTGCCGGGTGATGGACTGCACCATCGCCAGCGAGTTCTTGACCCGGTGGTTGAGCTCGTTGATGAGCAGCTGCAGGTGCTGCTCGTGGCGCTTGCGCTCGGTCACATCGCGGGTGCTGCCGGCAATGGCCTCCACTTCGCCATCGGGGCCTATCACCGGGGTGAAAATGTAGTCGTAGATGCGCACGCCCTCGGTAGCGTGCGGGAACGGCACATCCCCGCGGATGGGCTGCTTGGTGGCAATCACCCGCTCGATCTCCGCGTCGTGCAT
This sequence comes from Stenotrophomonas sp. PS02300, assembly GCF_029959395.1. Taxonomy (NCBI): domain Bacteria; kingdom Pseudomonadati; phylum Pseudomonadota; class Gammaproteobacteria; order Lysobacterales; family Lysobacteraceae; genus Stenotrophomonas; species Stenotrophomonas sp. PS02300. Next base: position 9,054 of record NZ_JASCOP010000003.1, on the reverse strand, counting down.
CGCCGCATGCCAAGGCTCGTAGCCGATCTCCAGGCAGGTCTTGCCCATCGCCTCATCCCAGGTCATGCCCCACATGTTCAGCAGCGCCTTGTTGGCGTAGATGAAGCGATGCTGCAGGTCAAAGACGTAGGACAGATCCGGGGTTGCCTGCAGCAGGGCTTCGTAGATCCGCCATTTGGCGCTGTTGTCTTCCTGATCCTGCAGCACGGGATAGAGCCCTGTTCATTTGGACGAAGCATAGGAGCCACGACGTGAAAGTGGGATCACGTTGGCGCTTTGTGAACGCCCGATTCTAGCGGAGGTTGTTCATCTCCATGGGCTGATACACCAGCCCCAGGTACTCCCCCACCTCGCCCGACACCCGGAACCCATACCGCTGGTAGGCCGGCACCGAGCTCAACGAGGCCCGCACCGTAACGACCTCGCCCCGCGCGCACTCCAGCAGCGCCGTCATCAGCGCCCGCCCAACCCCCTGCCCCTGCCAACCCGGCGCCACGAACAGCGTCGCCACGTGCTGGCCGCCCATCAGCTCGGCCACCCCGATGACCCGCCCGGCGGTCTCGAAGACAAACATGTCGTTGTCGTCGGACATGCGATCGGCGAAGCCGTTCATCGACACGATCCCCGTAAACGTCTCAATCCCCAGCGGCGAGAGCGAGGGCGCCACCGCCTCCATGAAGGACGCCATGCACACCGCACTGGCCTGCTCCAGATCGGTGGCCCGTAGTCGCCGTACTGCCATTGGGGTGTCCTCCATGAAAACCGGTTTGAAACTGACATCTGCATGGTAGCTGGCATTGCGCAGCTCGGATCTAGCGACCCTTTTGTGGGCACGTCCTTAACGAAAGAAATGCTGTTTACGACGTGCTGGCGCAGGCATTCTTTACCAGTGCACAATTCCGCAATCAGACTGTTGACAGCCTTCGAGCGGCACGCGCAGGATCGCCCCGTCGTCGAACAATCGACGACCGGGATTGGCGTCCCGAGCGAAGGCGCACCAGCGCCCATCGACCGATGCACGGCGCTTTTTTTTGCGCCGCTGCATCGGTCGAGGGCGATTGCCTGCCACTTCTACGGCGGGCGGTGCGCGGGGGCCTTAGGCCCACCGGACCTTTGCCCGGCACGCCAACCGCGTACCGTCCGCCACCCTAATTGGCGTTAGGGCGGCGGACCCCAAACTGCAAAGGAATCTAGTCATGAACTCTGACAACCTCGCGGCGCCAACACGCGTCACCGTGCACTTAGCTCATTACTTCGGCGACATTTCCGACTCTCTGGAATGGAACAGCTCGGCGTGGGTCGAACTTGAAGAACGCCTGGCCGCCACCACCCGACCACTTGATTCGCTGACTATCGGCGAGATCATGCAGGCTCTCGCTGAGACCCGCTGCGGAAGCTCCCCGGATGCGGGCAACTTCGTCGAACGCATGATCGGCCAGCACGACCCCTCTCGACACGACCTGTTCCGTGTCATACGCAAGCTGTTTCGCATCTACGATCTGAGGATCATCGAACTGCTGGAGCTGATCGATGTGCTCGAGCGCTGCCCTGGAACGGTTGAGGACATGCCGATAAAGAACCTCCTCGCACTGATCGCCATCGTGGACATCGACGAAGAGCCGCTGGCTCCACCAGAAGCAGACAGCAGCTCCCCCGCAACCACGCACTAAAGCCAACGCACCAACGAAAAAGGCCCGAGACGGGCCTTTTTCGATACCACAGCGCAATGACGCAGCAGTCTCCTTAGCAAGCCTTCCATGTCACCACGAAAGGGGGTTCGGAGCATCCCCAGCCACGCTGGGAAATCATTGCAAAAGCTGCTTGTCGTTTAGCAGCCAGGCCCTCAGCGGATATAGCCTGAAACATCGACCCTGCAGTCACCGCCAGCTCTTTGCCATCTACACAATCGCAAACGCTATCTACAACTCAGTTCCTAACCCTACGGCTCCGGTAAGAGCAAGCCGGCTTGCGCCGAGGGCTATGGGTTCTTTCTGACTTCCACTAATCTCCAACCTCGCGAACACTCAATTGGTTGGTGGATTTGCGGAACGTTTCAGCCTGATGATCTCATTGTTGATCTTCACTACTGCGTCAACGATGTCGCGAACGCGGCAAATCTGATCCTTGACCTCGCCAAGACTCACGTCGGCGTTCATCTGGTAATCCGCGCGAACGCGCGCGTTCCTTGCGGCTATCAGCCTCACAATCAGCTTGCTCTTCAACGGCACCAAGCAACCCAGGTCTACGCCGAGCCTATCGGTACGCCACTCCCTCAACCGCTCGATCATCTCGGCATGAGAGACGTGCATGACATTGGGCGGGCACCGACGGGATGACGGCAGCTGATCAACGAAAGGATGTAGAAAATGGAACGCGGCGTAGTACGACCTGCTGGACGCCGCCCGTAGAGCCACCTCATCGGACTGCCCACAGGCGTGCCTTCTGGCGAAGTCACGAAGATGCTCAGGTGAGATCGGCATCGAGCGCCTCATCGATAGTAGGGATGAACGCTATGCTGGCACCACCACTGAGGATGATGGGAAAGTCGCGTTCAACCAGAAGGTCATAGAAGTCGGATTCTGCGACGCTGGTGACATCGATCACATCATCGACGAGTATCTGAAAATGCATCGACGCAGGGCCATACTCGTGCGGGATGAACGAAGATCTGACCGCCAGCACCTTCAGCTGTCTATCTCGAAGAAACTGGATCGCGCAGCCGACTGGCTCGGACCACGAATCGACATTCAAGCCCTGGGCTGAAAGGTCATCCACTGCGTCCTCCACAGAGAATTTATAGATACTGCTCGGCAAGGACTCTGCGCCTTCGCAGTTGTCTGGGACATCCGCACCTTTTCTGTCTGGAACAGACGCTATACCGAACTCGTGATCAAGAATGGCGCTGCCGCCATCCCCGCCAAGCTCAGCAACACGCTCACGAAGCAGGAAAGCGTCATACAGCAAGCCGACGTACCCAAGCAGACTGATGACAGCCTGCATGGCGGCGAAGTTGCCATCCAACTCCCCCCGAAACTCGACGAAACGCTCCTTCGCCTTGCCGGACTGGCCAGTGACGCACAGCATCGCCAACCAACGGACCTTGAGATTTGAGTTCGCTGGTTGGAGCCGAACGGCGCGCGCGAAGTCTTCATCCGCCGCATCAAACAAACTGCTCATAGCAGACGCATATGCACGCAGTTCCCATGCGCCAGCTGCATCTATCGATGAAAGTTCGTCTGCCCTCTTTCGAAGTCGACGCACCGCAACGCTGTCATTGACACCAGACTTCAGCGCGTCAAACGCTTCATTCAGCGTGTCGTTGAACACAGTGTCGGGAGTGGCGCTGATAGACATGTAAGCGCGTCCAGAAATCAGGGGGCGCAACGGTAGCACTGCGCACTAGCCAGAAAGGTGCGCCCGGTCCCACTGTTCTACTTGGAAGTAATGCACCGGGGACAGAAAGTTCAAACCTTGATCGCGTTATCGAAACTGAGTCCGAAGAACGGGCCCAAACCGACATCTCCGGCAGCTCAGCCGGCAAATTCCAGAAGAATTAGTTGATGCGGCTACCCTGCCCAATCACCCGCCAGCGACCAACTTGTCGGAATCCAACCTTTCATGAAACCCAAGCGCCTGGGCGATCTGGTGTTAAACGCCACCAAAACAAAAAAGGGCCCGCACCAGAAGTGCGAACCCTTGATCGTGTCACCAACAGTGGTCGGGACGGCCGGATTTGAACCGACGACCCTCTGCCCCCCAGGCAGATGCGCTACCAGGCTGCGCTACGCCCCGATGTTGCTGGTGTTGTCCCCGCCTCTCAGCGGGCCGACGAGTATAACCGGTTTGATCGAAAAATGGTTCAGCGACGCAGCAGCTGGAGCACTTCTTCCAGCTCCATCCGCGTCTGCTTGATGATCTGGTTGCTCAGCGCCGATTCGTCGCGCGCGCCGGCACCTTCCAGGCGCAGGCGGGCACCGCCGATGGTGTAGCCCTGTTCGTAGAGCAGGCCGCGGATCTGGCGCACCATCAGCACGTCGTGGCGCTGGTAGTAGCGGCGGTTGCCACGGCGCTTGGCCGGTTCCAGGCTGGGAAATTCGGTTTCCCAGTAGCGCAGCACGTGCGGCTTTACATCGCACAGCTCGCTGACTTCACCAATGGTGAAGTAGCGCTTGGCCGGTATCGGCGGAAGTTCGCGGTTACTGCCCGGATCCAGCATATGCCTCTACCCTTTCCTTGAGCTTCTGGCCCGGACGGAAGGTGACCACCGTACGGGCGGAAATCGGAATTTCCTCGCCGGTTTTCGGGTTGCGGCCCGGGCGCTGGTTCTTGCGCCGCAGGTCGAAGTTGCCGAAGCCGGAAAGCTTCACCTGACGTCCCTGTTCCAACGCTTCACGCAGTACATCGAAGAACGCGTCGACAAATTCCTTGGCTTCGCGCTTGTTCAGACCCACTTCGTCGAACAGCTTTTCGGCCATCTCAGCCTTGGTCAATGCCATTGCCTGCTACCCCCCATGCTGCCCGCTCAACCGCGGATCCGGGCGTGGTGTTCACGCTCCATTGCGGCCACCGCCTCGGTGACCACCGCATCCACGTCGCGGTCCGTCAGAGTGCGCGACTTGTCCTGCAAAATCAAGCCCATAGCGAGACTCTTGAAGCCCGGCTCGACCCCCTGGCCCACGTAGCGGTCGAACAGGGTCACCTGGCGCAGCAGCGGGCCCACGGCCCGGCGCAGGGTGGCTTCCAGGTCGGTCCAGGCGGCGGCTTCGGGCACCAGGAAGGCCAGGTCGCGGCGCACGGAGGGGAAACGGGACAGCTCGGTGGCGCGCGGCAGGCTGCGGGCGGCCAGCGGGGCCAGGTCCAGCTCCAGGCCGAACACGTCCACGTCGATGTCCATGGCCTTGGCCAGGCGCGGGTGGATCTGGCCGATCCAGCCGATGCTGGCGCCATCGCGCAACACCTCGGCCGAGCGCGCCGGGTGGCCGTACGGGCGAGTGGAAGGCACGAAGCTGAGCGCGGCGCCGGAAGCGGCGGCCAGCGATTCCAGGTCGCCCTTGAGGTCATGGAAATCGACCTTGCGGGTGGCCAGGCCCCACTGCTGCGGGGTGGCATCGCCACACACGGCCACGGCCACGCGCTGGGTTTCCAGCGGGGCGGCGCCCTGCCCGGCCTGCGGGTGGAATACCCGGCCCAGTTCGAACAGGCGCACGGTGCCCTGCTGGCGCGCGGCGTTGCGGCCCAGGGTGGTCACAAGGCCCGGCAGCAGTGCCGGGCGCATCACCGCCAGCTCGGCCGACAGCGGGTTGGCCAGCGCCACCACGTTGTCCTGCAGCTGCCACTGGGCCAGCAGGCCGGCGTCGACGAAGGCGTAGTTGATGGTTTCCTGCAGGTCGCGGGCCACCAGCTGGCGGCGCGTGCTCAGGTCGTCCAGGCGGGTTTCGCTGGGCATGGCGATCCGCGCGGCACCGCCCGGCAGGGTGGTGGGAATGCGCTCGTAGCCGTGGATGCGGGCCAGCTCTTCAATCAGGTCTTCTTCGATGGCGATGTCGAAGCGGCGGCTGGGCGCGGTGACCTGCCAGCCCTCGGCGGCGGCGGCCACGTCCATGCCCAGCGCGCGCAGGATGCGCTCCACGTCGGCATCGGCGATCTGGATGCCCAGCACGCGGGCGATGCGCGCACGGCGCAGCCCGATGGTAGCGGTGGCCGGCAGGTCGGCCTCGCGCACGGCTTCGGTGACCGGTGCCGGGGTGCCGCCGGCCAGGTCCAGCACCAGGCGGGTGGCGTATTCGATGGCGGTGCGCGGCAGCGCCGGGTCCACGCCACGCTCGAAGCGGTGGCCGGCGTCGGTGTGCAGGCCCAGCTTGCGGCCACGGCCCATGATGGCGGCCGGTGCGAAGTGCGCCGCTTCCAGGAACACGGCAGTGGTGTCGTCGGTGACGCGGGTGTCGTAACCGCCCATGATGCCGGCCAGGCCCACCGGGCGGTCGGCGTCGGTGATGACCAGGAAGCCGTCGTCCAGCGCGGCGTCGCGGCCGTCCAGCAGCTTCAGGGTTTCCCCTGCGCGCGAGCGGCGCACGGCGATGCTGCCCTGCAGGGTGCCCAGGTCGTAGGCGTGCATCGGCTGGCCCAGTTCCAGCATCACGTACTGGGTGATGTCCACCAGCAGCGACACCGGGCGCACGCCACTGCGGCGCAGGCGCTCGGCCATCCACAGCGGGGTGGCGGCGCGCGGGTTCACGCCTTCGATCACACGGCCGAGGTAACGCGGCGCTTCGGCGCCGGCATCCAGGGCGATGCTCAGTTCGCGGCTGCCCACGGCGGCGATCGGCGCGGCGTTGAACGGCACCACTTCACTGGCGCACGCGGCGGCCACGTCGAAGGCGATGCCGCGCACGCTGAAGCAGTCGGCGCGGTTGGGGGTGAGCTTGATCTCGATGCTGGCGTCGGGCAGGCCCAGGTATTCCACCAGCGACTGGCCCACCGGGGCGTCATCGGGCAGCTCGAACAGGCCCGAGGCGTCGCTGTCCAGGCCGAGTTCCTTGGCCGAGCACAGCATGCCGTTGGAATCCACGCCGCGCAGCTTGGCCGCCTTGATGTTGAAGTCGCCGATCTTCGCGCCGATCATCGCCAGCGGTGCGACCAGGCCCGGGCGCGCGTTGGGCGCGCCGCACACGATCTGCAGCTGCTCGCCCTGCCCGGCATCGACCTGGCAGATCTGCAGGCGGTCGGCTTCAGGGTGGCGCTCGGCGGTAACGATGCGCGCCACCACCACGTGGTCGAGGCTGGCGCCGAGGTCGGTGACCTCTTCAACTTCCAGGCCGATGGCGGTCAGCACCGCGCTCAGCTCGTCGCGCGAGGCGGTGGTGGGAACGTGGCTGCGCAGCCAGTTTTCAGAGAATTTCATGGTGTCACCCTGGTGGGCCCGGCGCAGGCGCCTGGGCCGTGATGAATGTCGTTCGGCGTTACGCGAATTGTTTGAGGAACCGCACGTCGTTCTCGAAGAACGCGCGCAGGTCGTTCACGCCGTAACGCAGCATGGCGAAGCGCTCCACGCCCAGGCCGAAGGCGAAGCCGGTGTAACGCTCCGGGTCGATGCCCACGTTGCGCAGCACGTTGGGGTGGACCATGCCGCAGCCGAGCACTTCCAGCCAGCGGGTGCTGCCATCGGGCTGCTGCCAGGCGATATCCACTTCCGCACCCGGTTCCACGAACGGGAAGTAGCTGGGGCGGAAGCGCATTTCGAAATCGCGTTCGAAGAATGCGCGCACGAACTCGGACAAGGTGCCCTTGAGGTCGGCGAAGGTTGAATGCTCATCCACCAGCAGGCCTTCCACCTGGTGGAACATCGGCGAATGGGTCTGGTCGCTGTCGCTGCGGTACACCTTGCCGGCCGCGATCATGCGCAGCGGCGGTGCGTGGTCGCCCATGTAGCGCACCTGCACACCGGAGGTATGCGTGCGCAGCAGGCGGCCATCGCCGAAGTAGAAGGTGTCGTGCATGGCACGCGCCGGGTGGTGCGGCGGGAAGTTCAGGGCTTCGAAGTTGTGCCAGTCGTCTTCGATTTCCGGGCCTTCGGAGAGCTCGTAACCGAGGCGGCCGAAGATTTCGGTGATGCGCTCCAAGGTACGGGTCACCGGGTGCAGGCCACCGCGTTCGGCGCGGCGCCCCGGCAGGGTGATGTCGATCGCTTCGGCCGCCAGGCGCGCGTCGAGCGCGGCGTTCTCCAGCACGGCCTTGCGTTCGCCCAGCGCGCTGGTCAGCGCGTCACGGGCCTGGTTGATGGCTTCGCCGGCGGCCTTGCGCTCGTCGGCCGGCAGCGCACCCAGCTGCTTGAGCTGTGCGGTGATGCTGCCGCTCTTGCCGAGCAGCGCCACGCGCAGGGCTTCCAGCGCATCGGGGCTCTGGGCGGCGGCCACGTCGGCCAGCGCCTGGGTGGTCAGGGATTGGATGTCACTCATGGATAGCCTGGACCTCGCGTCGGTATGCCTTCGCGATGCGCGCCGGGCCGACCCCCGTCGCCACCGCTGTCGGGGCGGCACCCGGTTGGGCTGCCGCCGCCACAAAAAAGAATGGGGAAGGACTTGCGCCCTTCCCCATGCATTGCCTTACCCGCAGCCGTTGCGTTTGCACGGCAACGGCGGGGAATGGACTTATGCCGCCAGTGCGCCCTTGGCCTTTTCGGCCAGTGCTGCAAAACCAGCTGCGTCGTGCACGGCGATATCGGCCAGGACCTTGCGGTCCAGGGTGATACCCGCCTTCAGCAGGCCGTTCATGAAACGGCTGTAGCTCAGACCATTGATGCGGGCAGCCGCGTTGATGCGGGTGATCCACAGCGAACGGAAATTACGCTTCTTCTGCTTACGACCGATGTAGGCGTACTGCTGGGCCTTGATGACGGCCTGCTTGGCAACGCGGAACACCTTGCGGCGGGCGTTGTAGTAGCCCTTGGCCAGGGTCAGAATTTTCTTGTGGCGGCGACGCGCCTGTACGCCACGCTTTACTCGTGCCATGGGTCAGTCCTCAGAGGTAGGGAAGCATACGGTTCAAACGGCCTGCGTCTTCTGCACGAACATGGTTCGTCTGACGCAGATTGCGCTTCCGCTTGGTCGACTTCTTCGTGAGGATGTGGCTACGGTTGGCGTGGCCAGCCTTGAACTTACCGGAGGCGGTCTTGCGGAAACGCTTGGCCGCCGCCCGGTTGGTCTTGATCTTGGGCATTGCAATGTCCTTGATGATGTTTTGTCACTGACCAGGGCGGTGGCATTGCCACACTTTCCGTCCGTGCCCTTGCCTGCTTGTAAGCCCGGGATCCCCACTGGGAACCAGGCCGGTCCTGTTGCCGTTGAAAAGCTTGAAACCGTTCAAAACAGCAGCCCCGCGAAAAAACGGGGTCGCCCATTATGCATGGGAACTGTGACGGTTGCAAACCTTTGATTGGGCGGGGTTTGCCGGAAACGGCCCAACCTGAACGCCGCGCGGCGTGGCCGCGCGCGGTTCGGGTCCGCGAAGCCACGCAGGGCGTGGCTCTACGCGCTGCACCCGTATTTATTATTCGGG
>NZ_JASCOP010000039.1:0-32896 GCF_029959395.1 Stenotrophomonas sp. PS02300 | reverse complement strand
CCACCCCCCCCAATCCCCCCACCCCGCCCCCCCCCCCCCCCCCACCCGGCGGCGCGGGGACAACCAATGCTAGGATCGGTTCACCTTGAATCGATCTAAATCCATATGAGCAGAGCGGGGAAGTCGGGGTTGGTGGCATTGGCCATGGGCGCCATGCTGGTGGCAGGCGGCGCGACAGCGGCGCCGCAGAGTGCAGGCGAACGCGCCTACGCGGCCGTGGACCCGTTCATTGGTACCGGCGGTGAAGGGCATACCTATCCCGGCGCGACGGTGCCGTTCGGCATGGTCCAGCTCAGCCCGGACACCCGCATCCAGCCGCGCGAAAAGGCCTACGACTGGGCTGCCGGCTACCGCCACGACGACAGCAGCATCGTCGGCTTCTCGCACACCCATTTCTCCGGCAGCGGCCATTCCGACCTGGGCGATGTGCTGGTGATGCCGTTCACCGGCGACCCCGGCCTGGAGCGGGGCGATCCGGAAAAGCCGCGCAGCGGCTATGCCTCGCGCTTCGACCACAAGGATGAAAAGGCAGAGCCCGGCTATTACGCCGTGACGCTGCAGGACTACAAGGTCCGCGCCGAGCTCACCGCCAGCGCCCGCACCGGCGTGCACCGTTACACCTACCCGAAGGGCGAGGAGGCCAAGCTGCTGCTCGACCTGCGCACCAGCCTGTACGACTACCCCGGCAAGATCCTGTGGTCGCGCCTGCGCCTGCGCGAGGACGGCACCGTGACCGGCTTCCGTGAAACCCGCGGCTGGGCACCGGGCCGGCAGCTGTACTTCGCCATGCGCTTCTCGCGCCCGCTCACCGGGCACGCGCTGCACAACACCGAAACCGACATCGCCTACAAGGGCTTCCCGCCGCCGGGCCAGAACCACCCGGAGCAGCGCCCGCAGATCGAAGGCCGCCAGCTGGTCGGCACGTTCGATTTCGGCAAGCTGGATGCCCCGCTGGTGGTCAGCGTGGCGATCTCTTCGGTAAGCGAAGCCGGCGCCATCGCCAACCTCGACGCCGAAGCGAAAGACCAGAACTTCGACCGCATCCGTGCCGATGCCCGTACGCAGTGGCAGCAGGCGCTGTCGGTGCTGGACATCGAGGCCCCCGCGCATGACAAACGCAGCGCCTACACCGCGCTGTACCACAGCCTGCTCGGCCCGACGCTGTTCATGGACGTGGATGGCCAGTACCGTGGCTCGGACAACGCCGTGCACCGCGCCGAGGGCTACACCAACTACTCGACCTTCTCGCTGTGGGATACCTACCGCGCCCTGCACCCGCTGCTGACCCTGGTGCAACCGGAACAGCGCACCAGCGACATGGTCAATTCGCTGCTGGCCCACCAGCACAACAGTGCCTACGGCATGCTGCCGGTGTGGGCGTTCCACGGCCAGGAAACCTGGTGCATGATCGGCTACCACGCGGTGCCGGTGATCGCCGATGCCTACGTCAAGGGCATCCGTGGCTTCGATGCCGACAAGGCGCTGCAGGCGATGGTCGCCACCGCCAACTACGGCCCCTACGACGGCATCGCGCAGTACCGCGAGCTGGGCTGGGTGCCGATCGATGAAGAGGGCGAAGCCGCCAGCAAGACGCTTGAATACGCCTTCGACGACTGGACCATCGCGCGCATGGCCACGGCCATGGGCAAGACCGACGTGGCTGCCGAGTTCGACAAGCGCGCCGGCAACTGGCGCCACGCCTTCGATGCCGAGACCGGCTTCATGCGTGCACGCAAGCGTGACGGCAGCTTCCGCACCCCGTTCGATCCCAGCGCCAGCGGCTACGGCACCGATTACACCGAAGGCAACGCCTGGCAGTATTCCTGGTACGTGCCGCAGGACGTGGCCGGCCTGGCCGAGGTGCACGGCGGCGCCGACAAGCTGCTGGCGCGGCTGGATGCGGTGTTCGATGCCAAGGTCGATCCGTCCATCTTCGAGCACATGGAAGACATCACCGGCCTGATCGGCTGGTACGCGCACGGCAACGAACCCAGCCACCACGTGGCCTACCTGTATTCGTACGCAGGCCAGCCGTGGCGCGCGCAGTCGCGCCTGAAGCAGATCATGGACACCCAGTACGCCGACCGCCCCGATGGCCTGGCAGGCAATGACGACCTGGGCCAGATGTCGGCGTGGTACGTGTTCACCGCGCTGGGCTTCTACCCGGTGGCACCGGGCAGCGCCGAGTACATCATCGGCCGCCCGTTCCTGCCCAAGGCAGTACTGAACCTGCCCAACGGCAAGACCTTCCGTATCACCACCGAGGGCATGGGCAAGGGCCACGAGTACGTGGGTTCGGTGACGCTCAACGGCAAGCCGCTGAACCGCACCTTCCTGCGCCATGCGGAAATCCTGGCCGGCGGCGAACTGCACTTCACCCTGCAGGCAGCGCCGAACAAGGCATGGCCCGGTGAGGGCGCGGAACAGCCGTATTCGATGTCGCGCTGACCTCGCTCAGCTGTCTTCGTCCCAGCCATCGCCGTCCCCGTCCCCCGGGGGCGGCGATGTCGTTTCCAGGTCCGGGTCGACCGGCTCCAGCAGCGTGTAGTCGTCGCGCTTGAGGTCGCGGAAGGCGCGTCCGACCGGATAGGCCTCCAGTGCGGGTGAGCGCACGTGCAGCGCGGCAGGCGTGTTGGCGGCACCGGAAAGCCATGCCAGTGCCAGCTCAGCGGGCAGGAACACCGGCCCATCCGGTGTCAGCGGTGCCGGAATGGCGCGGTTGGGGGCGGTGAGTACGCTGAAGGAATCCATCGCGTGGCCTTCGCCGTCCTCCCAGTGCTCCCAGAGGCCGGCCGCCAGCAAGGCCAGGCCATCGCGGCGCTGCACGAACAGCGGCCATGGCGGGCGACGCTGGCGGTCCAGCTTGTAGTACCCGGTCATCGGGATCACGCAGGGGCGTTCGGCCCAGGCCTTGGCGAAGATGCGGCTGCCGGGCGCCCGATCCAGCCGCGCGGTGACCGTGGTGTAGGGCGTATCCGGCGTCTTCGACCAGCGCGGCACCAGCCCCCAGACCATGTCGGTCACGATCAGCTCGCCCTCGGCAGTGCGGGCCAGCACCGATGCGGTGGAGCCCTTGCCGATGTTGTAGCGGTCCGGCGCTGCCGCCACGGCGGCGGCGAGCTCGCGCGGCAGCCCGTCAGGGACCGATTCCGGCTCGGCGATGGCTTGGGCGAAACGACGCATGGGTGCAGGGTAGGGCGCGCGCCGTGAGCATGTGGTTGAGCGGCGGCACGGGCGGCGCTACAGTCGCGGGGTGGTTGTTTCGCGGTATCTGCCCATGCCTCATCGAAAAAAAGACATCGCGCCGGTCGACGCCGCTGGCCAGCGCCTGCCGCTGGGGCCCGAGTCGGCCGTGCTATGCCGGGCACGCGACTACGCCGCCGGCACCGTGATTCCGCTGCACCACCATCCGGACCGCCACCAGTTGGTCTATGCCGCCTCCGGCGTGCTGGTGGTGCAGGCCGGCGCAGGCCGCTGGGTGGTGCCCAGCACGCGCGCGATCTGGATGCCGGCCGGGATCGGCCACAAGGTGAGCTGCATCGGCGCGGTGCGCATGCGCAGCCTGTACATCCTGCCGCAAGCCATCGCCGATGCGCCGCCCAGCGCAGCGACGGTCTCGATCACACCCCTGCTGGCCGAACTGATCGGTGCGGCGGCCATCGTGGAGCAGCCCTACGTTCCGGACTCGCGCGACGGCCATCTCATGCAGCTGATCCTGGACGAACTGCAGGCGCTGCCGGTGCTGCCGCTGCACGTTCCCGAACCGGTCGACCCGCGCCTGCAGCAGATCGCGCAGCACTGGGACGCCGCGCCCGACGACGCTTCCACACTGCAGGACTGGGCGGTTCGCCTCGGCGTGGACGCCAAGACGATCCAGCGCCTGTGCGCGCGCGAACTGCACATGACCTTCGGCCAGTGGCGCCAGCAGATCCGGCTCGTCCGCGCCCTGGAACGCCTCGCCCACGGCGAGAAGGTCATCGACGTAGCGCTGTCGCAAGGCTACGCCAGCCCCAGCGCGTTCACCGCCATGTTCAAGAAGCGGTTCGGCCAGCTGCCCAGCCAGTTCTTCCAATAACGCGGAACATTTGATGCGAAACGGTAGTGCCCACGGTAGTGCCCACGGTAGTGCCGGCTGCCAGTCGGCAACCTCTTTCAGCGTGCGGAGGTCTTGGGCAGAAACGCAGTAGCCAACCCCAACAGCGGCAGGAACGAGGTGAGGTGGTACACCCACACGATGCCGTGGATGTCGGCCAGCTTGCCCAGCCCGGCCGCGCCGATGCCGCCAATGCCGAACATCAGCCCGAACATCAGTCCGGACACCATCCCGACACGTCCCGGCACCGCTTCCTGCGCATACACCACCAGCGCGGCAAACGCCGACGACATCACCAGGCCGACGGCCACGGCGAGCACTGCGGTGCCCATCAGGTTGGCGTAGGGCAGGGCGAGCGCGAACGGGGCCACGCCCAGGAACGAAATCCAGATCACCGCCTTGCGCCCGATCCGGTCACCCACCGGGCCGCCGATGAAGGTGCCCAGCGCGATCGACGCCAGGAACACGAACAGGTACATCTGGCTCTGCTGCACGCTCAGGTGGAAACGTTCGATCAGGTAGAAGGTGAAGTAGTTGGTGATGGAGGCGATATACACGAACTTGGCGAACATCAGCACCGCGATCACCGCGATGGCCTGCACCACCTTGCCGCGGCTCAGGCCGATGCCATGCGAGCGCGCAAGACTGTTCATCTTGGCCTGGCCGTGGCGCACGGTCCAACCGGTCAGCCGGAACAGCACGAAGATGGCCACGGCGGCGATCAGCAGGAACCAGCCGATGGCGCGCTGGCCGTGCGGAATCACCACGGCAGCCGCCAGCAGCGGGCCGATGGCCGAGCCGGTATTGCCGCCGACCTGGAAGGTGGACTGCGCGGTGCCGAAGCGCCCGCCCGAGGCCATCCGGGCCACGCGCGAGGCTTCCGGGTGGAAGGTGGCCGAGCCCACGCCCACCACGGCAGCGGCCAGCAGCAGCATTTCGTAACTGGTGGCCATGGCCATCATGCCGATGCCGACGAAGGTGGCGATCATGCCGGAAGGCAGCAGGTAGGGCAGCGGGCGCTTGTCGGTGTACATGCCCACCCACGGCTGCAGCAGCGAGGCGGTGAACTGGTAGACCAGCGCGATGGTGCCAATCTGGCCGAAGGTCAGCGCGAACTGGCTCTTGAACATCGGGTACACGGCCGGCAGCACGGCCTGGATCATGTCGTTGAGCAGGTGCGCGAACGCGGCGGCGCCGACGATGCGGATCGCAAAGCCATGGTGGGCGGGATCGGAGGCGGCGGGCAGTACCGGCGAAGCAGGGACGACGGACGAAGCGGACGGCGGGGTTTCTGTGCTCATGGGACCATTGGAAATACAGCTGCGGTCCCGGCCGGCCACGCCGCCAAGGGTCCGGCGCGTGCTCCAGCCTGGACCTGGTGGGGGACAAGCGGAGCACGAGGGTAAGCCGGACGCACGCTGCCGTCTCGCGCGATAGGGACCACTATCGTCGCGTTAGGGACATCGCGCATGATGGCTGGATGAAAATGAGCTACGCCGCCTTGTTGCTTGCCGCCCTGATTACCCGCGCCGAAGCGGGACCGCTGCTGGAGCCGGGCATCTACCAGCTCTCGCCCCAGGTGCCCGATGCAGATACGGTGGCACCACCGGCTGAAGGCGAGATCCATCACGACACGCTGGCCAGCGCCATTCCAGGGGCGGCGAAGGTGCGCTATGCCTTCGTGTCGCGCGATCCGGGCGAGGCGTTGAACAAGCTGGTGTTCGTCACCGATGCGGCGTACCGCTACGACCTCAACAGCGCCAACCGGCTGTGCCCGGCCTATGCCTTTCCCGATTGGAACGAGCGTTCCGACGCACAGCCGTTCTGCCGCACCAACATTGGCAGCGCGGACAGCGAGGCGGCGCTGGCCTGGACCGAACGTGGTTTCACGCTGCGCTGGGCGGACCAGAAAGCGCTGATCCGTACCGAGCAGGTTCCCGCCACCCGCAAGCCCACCCCGGATGAAATCGGCGCCTGCGCGGTGGGCGGCGTATGTGCGCCCGATGCTTACGGCAGCGTTCTGCACCACTACCAGGTAGCCCACTATCGCGACGGGTTCTCCCTGCAGGCGCCACGACCCTATATCGACGTGTTCGCGGCGACCGTGGACACACCCGTCTACCGAAGCGCCGAGGATGGCACTGCATCCGGCACCCTTGCCGCGGGGCGCTATGCCGGTGTGCTCAGCAGGGGCGACGAGTGGATCGGCATCGAAGAAGTGGCGGCAGACGGCGCAGCGACACCCGGCTGGATCCGCCGAGATGATCTTGCCGTCGGGGATAGACGTATTCCCCAGCGCGCAACCACCGACCGCCTGCGTTTCGTGCTGGTCGTCGCGCCCGCCGACGACGATCAGGCGCTGTTGCAGGCCATCGACATCCTGGACGCCACGACCGGCCATCGCCGGCAGATCCTGCGCGACATCGATGCCGAGCCGCTGAGCGCCGGCCCGGACGTGGTGCAGCTGGTGGACGCCAACTTCGACGGCTGGCCTGACCTGAGCGTGCCTGGATACTCTGGCGGGGCAGGCCCGAATGCCACGCGGAACCTGTTCCTCTTTGATCCAGCGGCCCATGCCTTCGTGTTCGAGCCAACGCTGTCGAGCCTGCCGCAGCTGGACATCGACTCCGCCACGCGCACCCTCACGTCTGCCTCGCGCGGCGGCTGCTGCTCGCACGCCACCGAGACCTATCGCTACGTGGACGGGCAGCTGCAGCAGGTGGCCAGCTGGGAGGAATCGCTGTCGCCCGATGGCGAACACCTGCAGACGACGGAGGGCACCCTGCGCAACGGAACGATGAAGTACCGCACGCGCACGCGAAAGCTGCCCGCCGACTGGCGCTGAGCGCATCAACCCCCCGTCACGCAGGCGGTGGCAGGATACCGGTTGCATTCCCCTCAGGAGATAGCCGTGTCCACAACCGCCGTCGTGACCCGCCACTGGGTCATCCATCCGTTCCATGCCGCCGTGCTCGGCGGCGTGTTGCCGCTGTTCCTCGGCGCACTGCTGGCCGATTACGCGTACTGGAACACCTATGAAATCCAGTGGAGCAACTTCGCCTCCTGGCTGCTGGTCGGGGCGATGGTGATGACCACGCTGGCGCTGCTGTGCGGGTTGATTGGGCTGGTGCGCGGCAGCCGTAACGGTTTCTACGTCATCGTGCTGGCGGTCACCTGGATCGTGGGCTTCATCAACTCGCTGCACCACGCGCGCGATGCGTGGGCGATCATGCCGGCCGCGCTGCTGTGGTCGGTGATCGTCACGGTGCTGGCATTGATCGCCACCTGGCTCGGTTTCTCCAGTGTCCGCGTGCGCGTGGGAGGTGCCCTGTGAACCGCGCTTCCTCGAAGGTACTCGCGTTCTCCGTCCTGGCCGTGGCACTGGCCGGGTGCAGTGGCAAGGCCCCGGAGCTGCAGCAGCTCGGTGCCAACCCGGAACTGCCCAAGCCCCATCGCGGCGTGATGCCGGACATGACCATCGCCCAGCCGACCGCGTGGGGCGATACCGTGCCCACCGTGCCGGCCGGTTTCAAGGTCGCGGCGATCGCCACCGACCTGGCCATTCCGCGCCAGACCCTGGTGCTGCCCAACGGCGACATCCTGGTGGCCGAAGGCCGTGGCGGCAGCGCGCCCAACCTGAAGCCGAAGGACGTGATTGCCGGAAAGATCAAGGCCAAGGGCAACACCCAGGTGAAGAGCGGCAACCGCCTGACCCTGCTGCGCGATGCTGACGGCGACGGCGTGTACGAGCTGAAGACCGTGTTCGCCGACAAGCTCAATGCGCCCTACGGCCTCGCACTGGTGGGCAACGCCCTGTACGTGGCCAACCAGGATGCGCTGGTTCGCTTCGATTACACCGAAGGCCAGACCAAGGCCAGCGGCGCGCCGACCAAGGTGACCGACCTGCCGTCGGCCATCAACCACCACTGGACCAAGTCGCTGGCTGCCAGTGCCGATGGCAGCCATCTGTACGTGGGCATCGGCTCCAACAGCAACATCACCGAACGCGGCATGGCAGCGGAAATCGACCGCGCCCAGGTCTGGGAGATCGATGCGCAGACCGGCGCGCACCGTACCTATGCCAGCGGCATCCGCAACCCCACCGCATTGGCGGTGCAGCCGGGCACCGGCACGCTGTGGGCGGTGGTCAACGAGCGCGACGAAATCGGGCCGAACCTGGTGCCGGATTACCTCACCTCGGTGCGCGACGGTGGCTTCTATGGTTGGCCCTACAGCTACTGGGGCAAGCATGTGGACCGGCGGGTGATGCCGCAGAACCCGGAGAAGGTGGCGTCCGCGCTGACCCCGGATTTCGCGCTGGGCTCGCACGTGGCCGCGCTGGGCGTGGCGTTCGCCAACCCTGCAGTGGGCGGCAATTTCACCGACGGCGTGTTCGTGGGCCAGCACGGCAGCTGGAACCGCAACCCACCGGTGGGCTACAAGGTGGTGTTCGTGCCGTTCCGTGACGGCAAGCCGGCCGGCGAAGCCATCGATTTCGCCACCGGCTTCCGCGGCGAAGACGGCAAGACCCGCGGCCGCCCGGTCGGTGTCAGCGTCGATCCGCGCGGCGCGGTGATCGTGGCCGATGACCTGGCCAACACCATCTGGCGGATCACGCCGACCGCGGCCTCGACAGCGCCCGCAGCAGCGCCTTCGGCAACTCCGTCGACGCCGCCGGCAACCCCATCGGCGCCGTCGGCCCCGACGCCGTAGAGCCAGGCTCTGCCTGGCTGCTCCACGCCTGCGGCTTGAAGCCGCAGGCGCATCGGGTCATTCAACCCAACGCACGGCTTTCAACGCACCCGCAAGCTTTTCCCGCGCTTCCTCATTGCTGAAAGGCGGCTCGCGCGGCGGGTCGTACACGTCCGGCCGCGTACCGGCCACCACCAGATCAATCGCATAGCACCGCCCCTGCTGCACGGCACGGTAGCTGTCGGCCGACACGTAGTGGCTCATCGCAGCGTCGCCCACCGGGAAGTGGGTAAAGCTCACGCCACCAACGTCGACGGTGTCGACCGGCCCCGTGGCTTCTGCAGGAGGCGTCAGGCAATCGGCAACTGCGCCGGCGTCGTCGCTGCGTCCGAGGCGAAGCTCGGCAGCCGTCACCTCGTTGGAGCCGTCCAGTACCAAGGCGGCCAGTGGCGAACCCTTACTACCCGACGCATCGAACAACTTCCAGCCGTCCAATGCCAGGTAGCTGCGGGTGAAATCCCTGCGCAGCTCCATTCCAGGAACCGCAGCCAGCGCGATGGCGGGCGGCGGTTCACTGAAGGCAAAGGTGGGCGCTTCGGGGTTTGCGGCGGCGTCTGCAGCAACGGCAGCTTTCGCGGCACCCGGGTCGGCGCCGGAGGGCTGGGGTGTGCCCTCAGGCGAAGGGCTGCAGCCCGCAGTCGCCAGCAGGGCGGCCAGCAACAGTGGACGCGATGGCAGGATGTGCATCGGAGAGGGCTCCATCGAACGGTGAACGATGATGCTCGCCGGGAGGGTGCGATGGTTCCGTGAGACCGTTGTTGACACGGGCGCGGCGCGGCCGGGTGAATACTGCGTGCCTCTACCTGCAGGAGCATGGCATGGCCCGTCGCAGGCGCCTCCGGATTGCCACCTTCAACGTCAACGGCATCAAGACGCGGCTTCCGCATCTGTTGGCGTGGCTGGAGAAAGAGAAACCGGACATCGTGGCGCTGCAGGAGCTCAAAGCCAGCCAGGATGCGTTTCCTGAAACCGAGATACGTGACGCAGGCTACGGCTGCCTGTGGCAGGGGCAACGTGCCTGGAACGGCGTGGCGCTGCTGGCGCGTGGGCAGGATCCGATCGAAAGCCGGCGCGGGCTCCCGGGCGATCGCACCGATGACCAGAGCCGCTATCTGGAGGCGGCGGCGCACGGCGTGCTGGTGGGTGGGCTGTACCTGCCCAATGGCAACCCGCAGCCCGGCCCGAAGTTCGAGTACAAGCTGAAATGGATGCAGCGGCTGCACACCCACGCGCTGGGACTGGTCGGGCTGCCACATCCGGTCGCGTTGATCGGCGATTTCAATGTCGTGCCGACCGATGCCGACATCTACGATCCCAAGTCGTGGCGGCGGGACGCGCTGTTGCAGCCGGAAGTGCGGGAGGCCTATGCCAACCTGCTGGCACAGGGTTGGACCGACAGCCTTCGCCAGGTCTACGGCGACGAAACCATCTACACGTTCTGGGACTACTTCCGCCAGCACTACGAACGTGACCGCGG
Organism: Stenotrophomonas sp. PS02300; assembly: GCF_029959395.1. Lineage (NCBI taxonomy): Bacteria > Pseudomonadati > Pseudomonadota > Gammaproteobacteria > Lysobacterales > Lysobacteraceae > Stenotrophomonas > Stenotrophomonas sp. PS02300. The sequence goes on along the minus strand of NZ_JASCOP010000039.1, from coordinate 22,574 downwards.
GCTTCGCATCGACCACCTGCTGCTCAACCCGGTTCTTGCCGATGGGCTGAAGGACGCGGGTGTGGACCGCTGGGTGCGGGGTCTTGAGAAGGCCAGCGACCACGCGCCTACGTGGGTAGAGGTCCTGGCGCCGACCGGCACCGGTTGAGTTCAGGGATCGTCGCCCGGCGTCATGCCCGGCGGCCGCGACAGCCACACGGGCCCCTCGAGCGCGCGGGCATGGCCCACGTCGTACAGCACCTTCATCCTGGCCGGATCGAAGCTGGCGGCGTCGGCCAACGCGAGCGACGAATCGATGGTGACCCACGCGAACCGCGCGCGGTCGCGGCGTGCATAGGCGTACTCGCGGAACAGGTCGCCGATCATGCCGGCGCGGCCGGCCACTTCGATGGTACGGAACGCGATGCCACGCAGCGAGCGTTCCGCCGGATCGGAGGCGGCATTGAGCTGGCCGTTGTGGATCATGAAGGTGTCGTAGGTGGCCGGCGCGCGCGACAGCCGGTTGTAGATCCGCTGTGGGTCGATGATGCCGGCATGCAGGAAGATGTTGGCGGCCACGAAGCCATCCACGTGCATCTCGTCGTAGCGGTGGCCGTGTACGTCCACCTCGATTAGCACCGGCGGAAACGCGATGGGGATGGAGGCCGACGCCAGCATCACGCGGCGGAACAACGCCATCGATTCCGGCGTCTCGCGGCTGGCGATCAGGCCCATGTTCCAGACCACGAAGTGACGCGAATCCAGGTCCGCCGTGCCCATGTACAGCCGGCGCCCGGCGCGATGCTCGGCGGCGATCTTCGCCAGCAGCGGCGCATCGATGGCCGTGGCGATCAGCGCTTCCAGCGGCGCGGTATGGGCGAGCGAGTCGCGGCGCAGCAGCGCCATCAGCGGGTTGCCTGCGGCGAATACATCAGCATCGGAGGTGGTGGTGTAGAAGCGCCGCAGCGCTTCGTCGTAGTCCGGGCCGAGGAAGGCATAGGGCGCCATCAACGCACCAGTAGATACACCCGTGACGATCTTGAAGGTGGGGCGGCTGCCGGTCGCGGTCCAGCCATTGAGGAAGCCGGCGCCGAACGCACCATTCGCACCGCCGCCGGACAGCGCCAGATGGGGGTAGTGGATGCGACCGTCTGCAGCCACCGGAAACTGGTCCGGGCGTTCATCGCGGATGGACTGCTCGAAATCAAGCTCCATGTCGCGGTTTGGTCGGCCTGCCCAGGCGCGCACGTCCGGCATGCCGGGCACCACGGCCCAGGCCACCTGGTCGGCAGGCACCGGCGTGCGGGGCAGGGTGGCGCAGCCGCCCAGCAGCAGGCAAGCCGCCAGGACAGCAGCGTACAGAAGGGCGCAGCGGCAGGCGGAGGTCGTATCCACGCCTCCAGCGTGGCAGCAACCGCCGAGCCGAACCACAGTATTTCCCGCAGCGTCGGGACACGCATGGCGTGTCCCTACGCTTCCCAGTGGGGCGGGGTGCCGAAGCCTTCCAGCAGGAACGCCGTCACCTCGCGTACCTTGCGCGACCGCAGCTTGTTCTCAGGCGACAGCAGCTGGATGTAGGAGGTCTCGGTCGCGACCGAGCCTTCCCATGCGCCGAGCAGCGGCACCAGGTGCTGCTTCGCAAAGCTTTCGCGGTGGTACAGCCAGCTGGGAAACAGCACCACTCCATGCCCTTCAAGCGCCGCAGCGAGCAGCACTTCGGCGTTGTTGCTGCACAACGGCCCGCTGACGCTGATGCCGTCGAATGGCTGCGATGCCTCCTCCCGGAAGTACCAGCGCTGGGTACCGAACTGGCCCTTGTAGAGCAGGCAGCGGTGGTCCAGCAGGTCGGCGGGCACCTGCGGCGTACCGTGCGCCGCCAGGTAGGCGGGGCTGGCGGCCACGATCTGCTGCTGGGCAGCGACAGTCCGGCCGATCAGTCCCGAGTCCACCTGCGGCCCGATCCGCACCGTGATATCCACGCCTTCCTGCACCGGGTCGATGTACGCATCGGTGAGCTGCAGTTCCACATCCAGCGCCGGGTGCCCGGCCTGCAGCGCGTTGATCAGCCGGGCCACGTGCAGCCGCCCGAACGCTTCCGGCGCATTGATCCGCAGCCGGCCACTCAACCCACCGTCATCCCGCCCCAGGTCGTCCACGGCCGCATCGAGCAGCTCGATGGCTTCGCGGGCCTGCTGGTGGAAGCGCTCGCCGTCCTCGGTGAGCCGCACCGCGCGGGTGCTGCGGTAGAACAGCTGGCGGCCCAGGTCCTTCTCCAGCGCGGCGATGAAGCGCGATACCGAGGAGGCCGGCACCCGGAAATGCCGGGCGGTGGCCAGGAAGCTGCTGGTGCTGGCCACCATCAGGAAGTAGCGCAGGGCCTTGAGCTGCATGGGGATCGCTCCATAAATGCCATTTGAGCAATTGTGATTTGCCCGTTGGCTGGATTGTAGCTGTATCGGCATCTGCCTAGCATGCACGCCTGCCCGCACTGGCGGGCCCCTCCCCAGGAATACCGCAATGACCTCCTTGTTCACCCCGTTCGATCTCGCCGGCACGCCGCTCCGCAACCGCGTGGTGATGGCCCCGCTGACCCGCGCCCGCGCGCCCAACGACATCGCCGACGAGCGCATCGCGCTGTACTACGCCCAGCGCGCCACCGCCGGCCTGATCGTCAGCGAAGGCACTCCGATCTCGCAGGAAGGGCAGGGTTACCTGTTCAACCCGGGCATCTTCCGCCCGGAACAGATCGAGGGCTGGCGCCTGGTCACCAACTCGGTGCATGCCGTGGGCGGCCGCATCGTGGCCCAGCTCTGGCACGTGGGCCGGGTTTCGCACCCCACCATCCAGGCCGACGGCCGCCTGCCGGTAAGCGCGAGCACCAAGCAGCCGGTGGGCGCGCAGGCCTTCGGCTACGACGAGACCGGCACGCCCACCCTGGTGGCGCCGCCGGCCCCGCGCCAGCTGGCCACCGACGAGATCGCACGCATCGTGGGTGAGTTCGCGCAGGCGGCGGCGAATGCGATCGACGCCGGTTTCGACGACGTGGAAATCCACGGCGCGAACGGCTACCTGTTCGAGCAGTTCATGAACCCGCTGGTCAACGACCGCACCGATCGGTACGCGGCCGACACCATGGAAAACCGCCTGCGCTTCACCCTGGAGGTGATCGACGCGGTGGTGGCCCGCATTGGCGCGGCACGCACCGGCATCCGCCTGTCGCCGTATGGGCAGCTGTTCGACATGCCGTTGCACGACGGTATCGACGAAACCTACGGTGTGCTGAGCAAGGCCATCGGCGAGCGCGGGCTGGCCTTCGTGCACCTCATGGACCAGTCCGGGTTCAAGGTCGGCGACGTGGTGGTGGACCCCGGCGCCGAGGGCGGTTTCCAGGGTCTGCTGCGCACGATCAAGGGCAACCTGCCGAACACCGCGCTGATCCTGGCCGGTGGCCTGGACCGTGCACGCGCCGAGCAGTTGATCGACGCCGGCTTGATCGACCTGGCTGCGTTCGGCACGCCGTTCATCGCCAACCCGGACCTGGTCGCACGCCTGCAGAATGGCTGGCCGCTCAACACCCCGGACCGCACCACGTTCTACGGCGGTGGCGCGAAGGGCTACACCGATTACCCGGCGTACGCCGCGGCCTGATCGGCGAAGGCATCGGTGGCGCGCACCAGCGCGTCCACCGTGGCCGGCTCGGTCGCGCTGTGGCCGGACAGCACCATCTCCAGCCTGGCTTCCGGCCATGCCTGGGACAGGTCCCAGGCGCTGCGAGCCGGGCAGATGATGTCGTAGCGCCCCTGCACGATCACCCCGGGCAGGTGGCGGATGCGGTCGATGTCGCGCAGCAGCTGGCCGTGTTCCAGGAAGGCGTTGTGGCGGAAGTAGTGCGCCTCGATCCGCGCCTTGGCCAGGGTATCCAGCGGGTCGGCGTCGGAGACGGCGTTGACCTCGTGGACCAATGTGGCAGCGAAGTCCTCCCAGCCCAGCCAAGCCTGCGCGGCCGCGATGCGGGTGGCGCTGTCGTCGCTGTCCATGCGCTGCCAATACGCCTCGATCATGTTGCCGTGTTCTTCTTCCGGCAGGTGGGCGGCGTAGTTCGCCCAGCGCTCGGGGAACACCCAGCGCGCACCGCCGTCGGCTTCATTGAACCAGCGGTTCTCTTCGGCGCGGCCCAGGTACACGCCGCGCACGATCACGCCGGTGGCACGGTCGGGATGCGCCTGCGCATAGGCCAGCGCCAGCGTGGAACCCCACGAGCCACCAAATACCAGCCAGCGTTCGATGCCCAGCCGGGCACGCACGGTTTCGATATCGGCCACCAGGTGCGCGGTGGTGTTGTCGCGCAGTTCGCCGAACGGCGTGGAGCGGCCGCTGCTGCGCTGGTCGATCAGCACGATCCGGTAACGCGCAGGGTCGAAGAAGCGCCGGTGCGTCGGGGAAATGCCCGCACCCGGACCGCCATGCAGGAACACCACCGGGATGCCGGCCGGCGTTCCGCATTCCTCCACATACAGCGTATGCAGGTCATCAACCGGAATGTGGTGTTCGCGGAACGGGGTGGTCGGCGGATAGAGCCTGCGCATTGTGGAAACCTTGGGGCGGGTGCCCGCCAAGGATAGCCCAGGCACCGGTCAGTCGCGGTCCACGTCGACATCGACATCCAGTGCGGTGTCGCGCAGCAGTTCGACGGTAAACCGGGGTGAGCCGCGTCGTGCCGTGATGACCACATCATCGCCGTTTACCAGGACCGCCATATAGCGCTCGCCGAGCCGACCGGCCAGTGCATCGCGGGCGGCAGTGGCGATCTCGTTGTCGGACTCGCCCTTGCGGATCGGAACATCGACGTGCATCGGCGACTCTTCATGCACCCACAGGCGGAAGCTGATGATGCCATCTGAATCGGCTGCGTCGTGGAACTCCAACCGCCAGCGATCAGCCGGCTCCGGTCGCGGTGCCTGGTTGGCGTTCTGCATGAGGAGCGGAGGGAACTGCGCGTAGGCAGGCGCATCCGGGGCAGGCAGCGCGCACAGGGCGATCAACACCACCGCCAGGGTGTTTCTGATCGCCTGCGGATTCAAGCTGGACGCTCCGCTGTTGGCCGAGGGAACAACCCAGTGTGAGGCTTGCATGAAAAGGCGCCGTCCGCATCGGAAAATCTGCGTGGCCGTGATCGGTATTTCTACGCAGCGGCAGGTAAGGTGGGCAGCCATGACGCCTTCGCCCGCTGCCGCCCTGACGTTGTTCGAACCCGCCACGGGCGCCTGGTTCGCCTCGGCGTTTCCCGCACCCACCCCGGTGCAGGCGGCGGCCTGGCGGGCCATCGGGGCGGGCGAGCACACGCTGGTGATCGCGCCGACCGGATCGGGCAAGACCCTGGCGGCGTTCCTGCATGCCATCGACCAGCTGTACCGCACACGCCAGCAGGAGTCCGCGGGGCAGGGCGGCGCGACGAAGGCAGCGCCGCGCCGCACCCGCGTGCTCTACCTGTCGCCGATCAAGGCATTGGGCGCCGACGTGCAGCGCAACCTGCAGGTGCCCTTGCAGGGCGTGGAAGCCGAGCGCGAACGGCGTGGCGATCCTGCGGTCGCCCTGACCGTCGGCATCCGCACCGGCGACACCCCCGTGGCCGAGCGTGCGCGCCTGCTGCGGCGCCCGCCGGACATCCTGATCACCACGCCCGAATCGCTGTTCCTGATGCTGACCTCGAAGGCGCGCGAGACCCTGCGCGAGGTCGATACCGTGATCGTGGATGAAATCCATGCGGTGGCGGGCAGCAAACGCGGCACCCATCTGGCGCTCAGCCTGGAGCGGCTGGACGCATTGCTGCAGGTGCCCGCGCAGCGCATCGGCCTGTCGGCCACGGTGCGCCCGGTGGAGCAGGTGGCCGCCTTCCTGGGCGGTGACCGGCCGGTCACCGTGGTGGACCCGGCCAGTCCGCGCCATCTCGACGTACGCATCGTGGTACCGGTGGAGGACATGGCGGACCTGCCGCCGCACGCGGGACCGGGGGCGGAACGCGAACCGACCGGCCGGGTGGGCTCGATCTGGCCGCACGTGGAAGCGAGCATCCTCGACCAGGTGCTGGCGCGGCGCTCAACCATCGTGTTCGCCAACTCGCGTGGCGTGGCCGAAAAACTGACCGCACGGCTAAACGAACTGCATGCCGAACGCAGCGCGCGCGCGGCCGGCCAGCCGCCTGTCGCGCCGGCACCCGAGCAGTACGGCTCGTTCACCGGCAGCACCGTGTCGCGGGTCGTGGCCGGCCCAGAGCTGATCGCGCGGTCGCACCACGGTTCGGTCTCCAAGGAACAGCGCCGCGACATCGAACAGTCGCTCAAGGACGGTTCGCTGCGCTGCGTGGTGGCGACCTCCAGTCTGGAGCTGGGCATCGACATGGGGCTGGTGGACCTGGTGATCCAGGTCGCGGCGCCGCCGTCGGTGGCCAGTGCGCTGCAGCGGATCGGTCGGGCCAGTCACCAGGTGGGCGGCACCTCCACCGGGCTGGTCTACCCGCGCACGCGACGCGACCTGATCGACGCCACCGTGGCGATCGAGCGGATGCTGGAAGGGCGCATCGAAGCGGTGGATCCCCCGCGCAACCCGCTGGACGTGCTGGCCCAGCAGACCGTGGCGGCGGCCGCGATGGAGCCGCTGGACGTCGAGGCCTGGTATGCGCGGGTGCGGCGCGCGGCGCCGTACCGCAGCCTGCCGCGCAGTGCGTTCGATGCCACGCTGGACATGCTGGCCGGGCGCTACCCGTCTGACGACTTCGCCGGCTTCCGTCCGCGCCTGGTGTGGAACCGGCAGACCGGTGAACTGACTGCGCGGCCGGGGGCCAAACAGCTGGCGGTGACCAGCGCCGGTACCATTCCCGACCGCGGCATGTACAGCGTGATGCTGCCCGAAGGCGAGGAGCGCGCCGGATCGCGGCGGGTCGGCGAGCTGGACGAAGAGATGGTCCACGAATCGCGGGTCAATGATGTGATCACGCTGGGGGCCACCTCCTGGCGGATCGAGCGGATCACCCATGACCAGGTGCTGGTCACGCCCGCGCCGGGGCGCTCGGCGCGGCTGCCGTTCTGGCGGGGCGAAGGCGTGGGCCGCCCGGCCGAACTGGGTGAGGCGGTGGGCGCCTTCCTGGCCGCACTGGATGCCGACGCAGGCAACGACACGCTTGCGCCGGCGTTGCTCGCGCGGTTGCAGGGTGCGGGGCTGCAGCCCAATGCGATCGCCAACATCGTCGGCCTGCTCGATGAGCAGCGCGCGGCAACCGGCGTGTTGCCGACCGACCGCCGGCTGGTGGTGGAACGCTGCCGCGACGAATCCGGCGACTGGCGGGTGATGCTGCATTCGCCGTATGGGCGGCGCATCCACGATCCTTGGGCGCTTGCACTAGCAGGGCGCATCCAGGAACGCTGGGGGGTGGACCCGGCGGTGGTGGCCAGCGACGACGGCATCATCGTGCGTATTCCCGATTCGTCAGGGCGGCTGCCCGGGGCCGAGCTGTTCCTGTTTGAGCCCGAACGCCTGCGTCGCGAAGTGACGCTGGCAGTGGGCGGTTCGGCGCTGTTTGCCGCGCGTTTCCGCGAGTGTGCGGCGCGCGCCCTGTTGCTGCCGCGAAGCAAGCCGGGAAAGCGTTCACCGCTCTGGCAGCAGCGCCTGCGCGCCGCCGAGCTGCTCGCCATCGCGCAGCGCTATCCCGAATTCCCGATGCTGATCGAAGCGGCGCGCGAGTGCCTGCAGGATGTCTACGACCTGGATGCGCTGGACACGCTGATGCAGCGTCTGGCCGAGGGCCGCGTCGAGATTGCCGAGGTCACCACCGAGGTGCCGTCGCCGTTCGCCGCCAACCTGCTGTTCGGCTACGTGGCCGAGTTCATGTATGGCACCGACGTGCCGTTGGCCGAGCGCCGCGCGTCGGTGCTGTCGCTGGATGCGGGTCTGCTGGGCGATCTGCTGGGGCAGGTGGACCTGGGGGAACTGCTTGATCCCACCGTGGTGGAACAGGTGGAACGCGAACTGCAGCGCCTGGCGGCAGGCCGGCAGGCGAACGGGCGGGAAGGCGTTGCCGACCTGCTGCGCGAGCTGGGCCCGTTGAGCGACACCGACATCGCAGCGCGTCTCAACGATGCAGACAGCGCCGGGACACATCTTCTGTCGCTCCAGGGCGAACAGCGCATCGTGTCCATTCGGATGGCCGGACGGCAGGTCTGGGCGGCAGTGGAGGACGCCGCCCGTTTACGCGATGCGCTTGCCGTTGAACTGCCTGACGGGGTTCCTGCCGTCTTCCTGCAGCCTGCCAGCGACCCATTGGGCGAACTGCTGGGACGCTACGCGCGCACCCATGCGGCATTCACCACGGGCGATGCGGCCCGCCACTGGGGGCTGGGCGTGGCCGTTGTGGATGCCGCACTGGAGCAGCTTGCCGGACAGGGCAAGGTGCTCAGTGGCCATTTCGGCGCGGGGCACGCGGGTGACGATGCCGCCGACGCTCCAACGGTCCCGTTGGCGCGCCGCGAATGGGTGGGGGAAGGCGTGTTCCAGCGACTGCGCCTGCGCTCCCTGCAGGCCGCGCGCGACGCCACCCGGCCGGCCAGCCGCGAAGCGTATGCGGCGCTGTTGCTGGAGCGGCATGGGCTGGTGGCCGACGCGACCGTGGCGTCCCGTTCCAGCACAGTACCCACGCACGGCGCGTTGGAAGGTGGCGATGGTGTGCTGCGCGTGATCGAGCTGCTGGCCGGGGTTCCGTTGCCGGTGTCGGCGTGGGAGCACCAGATCCTGACGGCACGGGTAGCTGACTACACACCGACCATGCTGGACGAACTGCTGGCGACCGGCGCGGTGGCGTGGGTGGGTCATGGCCGGCTGGGCGAGGATGACGGGCTGGTGTCGCTTCACGTGCAGGAGGGCATGGGCGAAACGATGCCTGCCGCGCAGGTAATCGACCCTTCGCCCTTGCAGGCGGCGCTGCTGGCGGTGCTGGAAGGCGGTGGCGCCTTCTTCGCACGGCAGTTGGCAACCGCGACGCAGGCGCGTCTCGCCGCGGCCGGGGTGACGGACATCGTGGTCGATGCCGAGGCACTGCACAGCGCGCTGTGGGAACTGGCGTGGGCCGGTTGGGTAACCACCGATCTGTGGACGCCGCTGCGCCATCTTTCCGCTGCACGACCCGCGCGCCCGCGCCCGACGACCTCTGCGCGGCAGAATCGTTACGCGCGTGGCAGGGCGATGATGGATCCGCTCGGCGCCGCAGGCGGCCTGCAGCCGATGGCGACCACGTTGACCACCCCCACGCTGGCCGGTCGATGGTCGCTGCTGCAGCGGGCGCCGGTCAGCGACACCGTGCGTGCGGTCGCGCTGGCGAACGGGCTGCTGGAGCGGCACGGCATCGTGACGCGCGGTGCGGCCATCGCCGAAGGCATCGCCGGTGGTTTCCCGGCGCTGGTGCAGGTGTATCGCGGCATGGAAGATGCCGGCCGGGTGCTGCGCGGGCGGTTCGTGGACGGCATGGGCGGCGCACAGTTCGCCGAGCGCGGCATGGTCGATGCGCTGCGTGAGGTTGCCGAGGCGCAGCGGCCGGGGCAGGTGGGGCTGAGCGTGGCGCTGTCGGCGGTGGATCCCGCCAATCCGTTCGGGCCGGTGCTGCCGTGGCCGGCGCACCACGCTACGCAGCGGCCGGTTCGACGACCCGGTGCACTGGCGGTGATCGGCGGCGGTCGCCTGCGCATGTACCTGGCCCAGAGCGGGCGGCAACTGCTGACGTGGTTCGAGCCGGGCGCGGCTGGCGAAGACGCGGCGCTGACCGCAGCCGCCCAGGCGCTGGTCATCGCACTGCGACGCGGGCGGCGCATGACCTTTACGCTGGAACTGATCGACGATGCGCCTATCCAGCGCGATGCGGTGACCGAGGCACTGCGTGCGGCGGGTTTCTCAAGTGCGCCACGCGGCCTCGACTGGCAACCCTGAAACCACCCCGTCAATCGTCGATGAGGCCGAGCTCGTGCGCGGCGCGCAGATCGTCGGGGGTATCGATATCCAGCGCGAGGGCAGGGGCGTGCAGCACACCGACCGTTCCGGGTTCCAGCGCGCGCAGCCGTGCGCGGAAGCCGCTATCACCCTGGCCGTCGGCGAGGTCGGCGAACCACGCACCGGGCACCACCGCCGGCACGCCGAGCGTGCCCAGCAACAGGGTGGCCGCGCAGCCGGAGGCGGACCTGTTGGCGCTGTCGAGCAGCGCGTCCAGATGCGCAGCCTCCAGCGCGGGCTGGTCGCAGGCGACCACAAGCACGTGATCCAACGCCTGCACGCTCGGTGCGGCGACCAGCAGGCTGCTACCCATGCCGCGTTGTGCATCCGGGTTGAGCGCCTGCACGCAGTCGAGATCAGACACCGCATCGGTGAGCAGTCCGGAGGCCTCAGGCAGCACCACCACCAGCACCGACGGCGCCGTGCCGCGTGCCAGCCGCACCATCCTGTGCAGCAAGGTCTCGCCGTCGCGTCGCAGCAGCTGTTTGGGGCGGCCCAGGCGGGTGCTGGAACCTGCGGCCAGCACCACGGCGGCGTGTCCGCTCATCACGACATTCCCGGCACGCCATGCCGCCATGCCTGGAGCTGGGCGGCAATGCTCAGCGCAATAGCCTCCGGCCCGGGACCGCCCAATGCCAGGCCGATCGGCGAACGCAGGCGAGGGGACAGCGCTGCCCGTGCTTCGGGACGCAGGAGCTTGAAGAGGTCGTCGCGCCTTCGTGCTGGCCCCAGCAATCCGATGAACGGAATGGACGTGGATGCCAGCGCCTCCAACGCCTCCCGATCCAGCTCGAAGTTGTGATGCATCACCAGCACCGCATCCGGCAACGGCCCGTCCCGCAACCGGCTGGTGTAAGAGGCAGGTGAATCGCCGGTAGCACCCGACCGTTGGTCGGGTGGCGCAATAACAGCAAGCCGCTCCCGCCACCTCTCACGTGGCTCATGAATTTCAACCCGCCATCCGAGGCCCACCAGCAAGGGCAGCAACGGCGCAGCCTCCGGGCCCGCGCCCAACACCACCACGCCCGGCGCACGCCGCCATTGCAGCTGCCACTCCCGGCGAGGCGCTTCCCAGTCGACCGGCGGACTGGCGATATCGTGGGAAAGGGCCGTGTCGCCACAACGCCATTGCAGCACTCCGTCACCGTGCAGCCTGAGCTCCAGCGTTCCCTCTCCCCGGAGCCACGGGTCAAACACGCTATCGATGCCGGCAAGCGACGCCAGCGGAATCAGCACCACCCGTTGCCGCCCCCGGCATCCCACCGCGTTGCCGGCAAACAGCGCATCATCATCGCGGGTATCGATCTCCATCCACGCCAATGCGCTCTCGTCCACGGCCTGCATCGCGCGGCGCTCGATCTCCGGCTCCAGGCAGCCACCGCTGAGCCAGCCCACGTGGCCCTGATCGGTAAACAGAACGACGGTACCGGCGCGGGTATAGGTGGAGCCTTCGGTTTCCAGCACCACGGCAAGCGCTGCGCGACGACCGTCGCGCAGCGCGGCGAGGGCCGCCTTGAACACAAGGCCGGGATTGCCGTCCTCGGCCTCCAGGGGCGTACTGGCCAGGCCCGCACTCATCCCAGCGCAGGCAGCCCGGCCAGCAGCTTGTCCAGCGTGATCGGATACTCGCGCACGCGGGTGCCGGTGGCGTTGTAGATCGCATTGGCCACCGCCGCACTGACACCGCACAGCCCGAGCTCACCCACGCCCTTGGCCTTCATCGGCGACGACACCGGGTCGGTCTCATCCAGGAACACCACCTCCTGGTGGGGGATGTCGGCATGCACGGGCACTTCGTAGCCGGCCAGGTCGTGGTTGACGAAGAAGCCCAGGCGCGTGTCCACCGCCAGCTCTTCGGAAAGCGCGGCACCCACGCCCATGGTCATCGCGCCGATCACCTGGCTGCGCGCGGTCTTGGGGTTGAGGATGCGGCCGGCGGCGCACACCGCCAGCATGCGCCGGATCCGGCTTTCGCCGGTGGCAACATCCACGCCCACTTCCACGAAATGCGCGGCGAAGGTGGACTGCTGGAACTTCTCTTCCAGCTCGGCGAACTCGATGGTGTCTTCCACCACCAGCTCGCCGTCGGCGGCGGCCTTGCCCAGCGCGAAGCTTCTGCCTCCATCGCTGACCTTGCCCTTGGCGAACGTCGCCTTCGCCGGGTCCAGGCCCAGCTTGCCGGCCACGGCCTCACGCAGCTTGGTGCAGGCGGCGAATACGCCGGCGGTGGAACTGTTGGCGCCCCACTGGCCGCCCGAGCCGGCCGAGGCGGGGAAGCTGGAATCGCCCAGCTTCACCGTGACCTGCTCCAGCGGCACGCCGAGCATTTCGGCGGCGGTCTGGCCGAGGATGGTGTAGCTGCCGGTGCCGATGTCGGTCATGTCGGTTTCCACCGTCACCTGGCCACTGCCATCCAGCCGCACGCGTGCGCCGGATTTCATGACGAGGTTGTTGCGGAAGCCAGCGGCCACGCCCATGCCCACCAGCCAGCGGCCGTCGCGCCGGGTGCCAGGGTGGGCGTTGCGCTGGTCCCAGCCGAAGCGCTCGGCACCGTCGCGCAGGCACTGCACCAGCTGGCGCTTGGAGAAGGGTCGTTCCGGGTTGGCCGGGTCCACCTGGGTGTCATTGCGGATGCGGAACTCGATGGGATCCAGGCCCAGCTTCTCGGCCATTTCATCCATCGCGATTTCCAGCGCCATCAAGCCCGGGGTCTCGCCCGGCGCGCGCATGGCATTGCCTTCCGGCAGGTCCAGGTGCGCCAAGCGCAGTCCGGCCAGCCGGTTGGCGCCGGCGTACAGCAGCTTGGTCTGCTGCACCGCTTCTTCGGGGGAGCCGCCGGGCAGGTTGCCCGACCACGATTCGTGACCGATCGCGGTCAACGTACCTTCGGCGGTCGCGCCCAGCCGGATCCGCTGCAGCGTGGCCGGGCGGTGGGTGGTGTTGTTGGCCACCATCGGCCGCGACAGTGTCACCTTGACCGGGCGCTTGGCGGCGCGCGCACCCAACGCCGCCAGCACCACGTCCGAGCGTACGAACAGCTTGCCGCCGAAACCACCGCCGATGTACGGCGAGATCAATCGCACATTGTCCTTCGGCAGGCCCAACGTCTTGGCCAGGTCGGTCCTGCCCCAATCGATCATCTGGTTGGAGGTCCACACCGTGAGCTTGTCGCCTTCCCAGGCGGCGAGCGTGGCATGCGGTTCCATCATGGCGTGCGACTGGTCCGGCGTGTGGTACATCGCATCCAGCGTGACCGGGGCATTGCCGAAGGCCTTTTCAAAGTCACCGACGCGCGCGTCCGGATCGGTCTTCTGGAAATTCGTGCCGGCCTTCTTCGCCGCAGCCAGGTCATAGGCACCCTGCTGGGTGGCGTAGCGCAGCCGCACCAGTCCAGCCGCGGCGCGCGCCTGTTCAAAGGTCTCCGCCACCACCAGCGCCAGCGCCTGGTGGTAGTGGGTGATCTCCGGGCCGCCCAGCAGCGGGGCGGCGTTGCGCTGCGATTTCTGCAACGGGCCGGCGTTGTCGGCGGTCACGATGGCCAGCACGCCCGGCGAACGGCGCGCGGCGTCCAGCTCCATGGAGCTGATCCGGCCCTTGGCAATGCCGGCGGTGACCACGTAGCCGTACGCGGCATTGGGCACGGCATCGTGCCATTCGTAGGCATACGTGGCATGGCCGGTGGTCTTCAGCGGGCCGTCGATCCGGTTCAGTGGCTTGCCCACCACCTGCAGCTGGTCGATAGGGTTGGTGCCGGCGGGTGTGTCGAATTTCATGGCTTACCCCTTGGCCTGCTGGAGGACGGCGGCGAGCGTGCGCTCGGCCAGCTGCACCTTGAAGGCGTTCTGCGGTGAGGGTGCGGCGCCTTCCAGCAGCTTGGCCATCACGGCGGCAGCGCCCTGCGGCAGCAGCGCGTCGGCTTCCGGCTTGCGCCACGGTTTGTAGGCCACGCCGCCCAGTGCCACCCGGCCGCTGCCATCGCGCTGCAGCACCGCCGCTACCGACACCAGCGCGAACGCGTACGAGGCACGGTCGCGCACCTTGCGGTAGATGTGGGTGCCACCCAGCGGTGCGGGCAGGATGGCCGCTGCGATCAGCTCGCCTTTCTCCAGCACCGTTTCCAGGTGCGGGGTGGTGCCCGGGGCGCGGTACAGCTCGTTCAGCGGAATGTGCCGGCTCGAGCCATCGGGCCGCAGCGTTTCCACCACGGCATCCAGCGCCATCATCGCTACCGCCATGTCGCTGGGGTGGGTGGCGATGCACGCGGCACTGGTGCCGACCACGGCGAGCTGCCGACTGATGCCGCCGATTGCGCCGCAGCCGCTGCCCGGCAAGCGCTTGTTGCACGGCTGCGCGGTGTCGTAGAAATACGGGCAACGGGTGCGCTGCAGCAGGTTGCCGGCGGTGGTGGCCTTGTTGCGCAGCTGGCCGGAAGCCCCGGCCACCAATGCGCGGGTAAGCAGGGCATAGTCGCGGCGGATGCGCGGGTCGGCCGCCAGGTCGGTGTTGCGCACCAGTGCACCGACGCGCAGGCCGCCTTCGGCGGTCGCCTCGATGGTGTCCAGTGACAACCCGTTGACGTCGATCAGGTGCGCCGGCGTTTCGATCTCCAGCTTCATCAGGTCCAGCAGGTTGGTGCCGCCGGCAATGAAGCGCGCCCCCTGGGTGCGCGCGGCTGCAGCGGCCGCTTCGGCCGGCGTGCTGGCACGTTCGTAGGTGAAGGCCCTCATGCGCGCGTTCCTCCGACGTCTTCGATCGCCTCGACGATGTTGGAATAGGCGCCGCAGCGGCAGATGTTGCCGCTCATGCGTTCGCGGATCTCATCGGCGGTCAGCGTGGCACGGGCGCCCAGGTCATCGGTGACGTGGCTGGGGATGTTGTCGCGCACTTCCTGCAGCACCGCCACCGCCGAGCAGATCTGCCCGGGGGTGCAGTAGCCGCACTGGTAGCCATCGTGTTTGACGAACGCGGCCTGCATCGGATGCAGCTTGTCCGGTGCGCCCAACCCTTCGATGGTGGTGATCTTCGCGCCCTGGTGCATCACCGCCAGGGTCAGGCAGGCGTTGATGCGGCGGCCATCCACCAGCACGGTGCAGGCACCGCATTGGCCGTGGTCGCAGCCTTTCTTGGTGCCGGTCAGGTGCAGGTGCTCGCGCAGTGCATCCAGCAGGGTGACGCGGGTGTCCAGCTGCAGCGTGCGCGGCTTGCCATTGACCTCGAAGGCCACCTCGGCGGTCACCGGTGCGCGTGCGCCGGCGGTGTTTCCCTGGGCTTCTGCGACCACGGTTGGAATCACCATGCTGGTGGCCGAGCCGGCGCCGAGTTTCAGCACGTCGCGGCGGGAAAGGGAAAGCTGGGGGGGCGTGCTCATGGGGTGGCTCCTCGTTGGCTGCTGCAGCCTGGCTCACGGGATCGGTGCATCGATGATCGTTCAGCGGGGGTCGGCATGCGGTGAAGCGCCGTGTGAATGGGGGTTGCCGGCGTGCGAGCAGACCACCCACTCGCTGTCGCCTTCCACGTACAGCTCTTTCTTCCAGACCGGCAGCCGGTGCTTGATCGCATCGATGATGTAGCGGCACGCGCCGAAGGCAGCGTCGCGGTGTGGCGAGGAAACGCCGACCCACACGGCCAGCTCGCCGACCGCCAGGCGTCCGCTGCGGTGGATCCCGATTGCGTCGATATCGCCGAAGCGCTCACGGGCCTCGGCCAGGATCGCCTCGCCCTCGCTCTGGGCAAGGGCGGTGTACACCTCGTATTCGAGGCCTTCGACGTCCCGGCCGTCGTTGCGGTTACGGACCCAGCCTTCGAACGCACAGAACGCGCCGTGCGCGGGGTTCTGCAGGGCCGAGCGCAGCGCCGGCACATCCAGCCCAACCGCACTTATCGAGAACGCGCTCATCCGCCGTTGACCGGTGGGATGAACACCACGGTGTCGCCGTCCTGAAGGGGCTGGTCCCAT
The DNA here is from genome assembly GCF_029959395.1 of Stenotrophomonas sp. PS02300. Classification (NCBI taxonomy): domain Bacteria; kingdom Pseudomonadati; phylum Pseudomonadota; class Gammaproteobacteria; order Lysobacterales; family Lysobacteraceae; genus Stenotrophomonas; species Stenotrophomonas sp. PS02300. The sequence continues at coordinate 6,610 of NZ_JASCOP010000039.1, read as the reverse complement.
CCGCAGAAGCGCTCGTTCACGGCTACCCGCAACGCGGACGCCGGCAGGGTGAAGCCGTGCCTGGCCTGCAGCTGCGCGTACAGCGTGCCCAGCGAGTCGGCGTCGGTGTCCACGCGTTCGGCGCCCCGGTTGGCCTGCTCGCGCAGCTGCGCGAAGTAATTGAGTTCGACCTGGGGCATCAGCTGGGTTCCAGTTGTTGGCGTGCCTGCAGCAGCTCGCCAGGGGTGTTGACGTTGTCCAGGGCACTGCCAGGCGAAGGCAGCGCGTGGATCTGCAACTGCAGCAGCGCTTTGCGCGGGCAGTAGTTCCCCGCGTCGAAGCGCTGGCGCAGCAGCGGCGCGGAGGACGGTTCCCAGATCGCACAGAGCGGCTCGGGCAGGTCGTCGTGGCGGCTGACGAACGCCGTGGCATCCTTCGCCGGTTGCCGTGCCGCCACCAGCGCGCGCAGCGTGCGCGCATCCAGCAGGGGCAGGTCGCAGGCGATCACCAGCCATGCATGACCGGGGAACGCCTGCTGCGCGGAGAGGATGCCGGCGACGGGGCCCACGCTCTCGACGCTGTCCACGAGGGTAGGCAGACTGCCCCGCAGCGTTTCGCCGCGTTGGTCCGGGCGAAGCGAGACGAAGGCGTGCACCAGCTCGACATGCCTGAGCAGGGCCCAGGCGCGCAGCAGCTGTGGCTGCCCGGCGTAGTCCAGTAGCGCCTTGTCGGTCTGCATGCGGCGGCTGGCACCGCCGGTCAACAGCAGGGCCGACAGCGGTGTGCTCATGAAGGATACGCCAGGTCGGACTTGCCGCCGCGTTTGGACACCAGCCGCACCTGCTCGATCACGATGGCATGCGACAGCGCCTTGCACATGTCATACAGCGTGAGCGCGGCAACGCTGGCCCCGGTCAGGGCCTCCATCTCGACGCCGGTGGTGCCGTGGCAGGCCACCGTGCAGTCGATCACCGCGCTGTCGCCGTCCATGTCGATGGTGATGTCGCAGCGCTGCAGGGCGAGCGGGTGGCACAGGGGAATCAACTGCGAGGTGACCTTGGCGCCCATCACGCCGGCAATGTGGGCCACGGTCAGCACCGCGCCCTTGGGCAGCACGAAGCCGGCCTCGCGCAGCTGGTGGGCAACCTCGGGCGGGAAGCGCACCCGGGCCTGGGCGTGCGCCACGCGGTCGGTGGCGGTCTTGCCGCCCACATCGACCATGCGCGGCCGTGCATCGGCGTCCAGGTGCGAGAGCAGGGTAGGGTTGGGTTCCATCATCCACCTATGTAGTGCATTTCGATGCGGCGCCCGGGCTTGGAAGCCGGGCGGCCGCGCAGTTCGCTGTACCGGTCGTTGCGGGCCGACCACACCCCCGCCAGCACCGCGCGCAGGGCGGCGTCGTCCGCGCTGGCACGCAGCAGGCTGCGCAGGTCGGTGCCACGGGTGGCGAACAGGCACGTGTAGAGCTGGCCTTCGGAAGAAAGGCGCGCCCGCGTGCAGTCGCCGCAGAAGGGCTTGGAGATGGACGAGATCAGGCCGATTTCAGCCGCGCCGTCGACGAAACGGTAGCGGGTGGCGACTTCGCCGGGATGGCGGGGCGGCAACGCCAGCAGTGGCCAGCGGGCGTGGATGCGCGCGTGCAGCTCCTGCGAGCTGACCACGCTGTCGGCCGACCAGCCGGTGCGGTTGCCCACGTCCATGAACTCGATGAAGCGCAGCACCACGCTGCTGCCGCGGAAGCGTTCGACCAGGTCGAGCGCGCCGGCGTCGTTCAGCCCGCGCTGCAGGACGGCGTTGATCTTGACCCCGTCACGGAAGCCAGCGTCGCGGGCCGCGTCGATCCCGCGCAGCACGGCTTCCACGTCGCCACGCCCGCCGCTGATGTGGCGGAACAGCGCCGGATCCAGCGCATCCAGGCTGACCGTGACCCGGTCCAGGCCCGCGTCAGCCAATGCCTGCGATTGCCGGTCGAGCAGCACGCCGTTGGTGGTCAGGGCGATATCGTCGACGCCGTCGATGCGTCGCAGGCGGCGGATCAGGTCGGGCAACTGCGGGCGGAGCAGCGGTTCGCCGCCGGTCAGGCGCAGCTTGCTCACGCCCAGTGCCGCAGCCTGGCGGCACACGCGCTCGATCTCGTCGAAGCTCAACCGTGCTTCCGGCGGAAGGAAGGCATAGTCGTCGCCATAGGTGGTCTCCGGCATGCAGTAGGTGCAGCGGAAATTGCAGCGGTCCATGACCGAGATGCGCAGGTCGCGCAGCGGGCGGTTGCGGCGATCCAGGAGGGGTGCGTGTACGCTCATGTCACCACCGGTGCAGCGGCAACAGCTGGCCTGCCGAACCCGCGCTGCCGGCGGCAAGCTCCAGCACGCCAGCGGTGCCGGCCAACGCCGTGAAGTCCCCGGAATTGCGCGAGGCCACGGGCTCGGCCACCACAGTGCCGCCGCCATCGTCCTGCAGATGGATTGGAATGAACTGGGCCAGGGCAAAGGCGGGCAGGTCAGTGGCCAGCGGCACTCTCTCTGGTGCTGGAGGCGCTGCGCCCATGCCCGCCAGCAGCGCCGGGCGCACGTAGCGGATCAGGCAGACCAGCGATGACACCGGGTTGCCCGGCAGCGCGAAGACACGTTGGCCCTCCGGCCCCACGCCAAACCACATCGGCTTACCCGGGCGCTGCGCGATGCCGTGGAAGTGGCAACGCACGCCCAGCGCCTCCAGCGTGTCGGGCAGGTAGTCGCGCTGCCCCATGGAAACGCCGCCGGACAGCACCAGCGTGTCGTGCGACGCCAGCAGCCGGGCCAGCTCCTCGGCAAGCAGGGCGGGATCGTCTGCCAGGTGATGCAGGGAGGCGCGGCCCAGGCCGGCCGCCTGCAGCGCGGCCATCAAGGCCAGGTCGTTGGAACGCCGGATCCGCCCCGGTGGCAGTGCTGCGTCCACGTCCACCAGCTCATCGCCGGTGGCGACGATGGCCACGCGGGGCAACCGTGCGACCGTCACCCGGGCCACGCCGTTGGCGGCCAGCAGCGCCATCTGGGGGGCGTCAATGCGGATGCCCGGCGCCAGCACCGGCGTGCCGGCGGCGCAATCGCTGCCACGGCGGTGGATGAACTGGCCGGCAACCGGCGTGGCCGTGGCGCGCAGCGCATAGCCGTCGGCGGTGCGCTCCAGATGTTCGATCGGCACGATGCAGTCGCAGCCCTCGGGCAGGACGGCGCCGGTGGAAACCTCGATGCAGCTGCCGGCATCTTCCAGGACCTGGCCGTGCATGCCGGCCATCTGCGCACCGGCAACGCGGAGCACGGTGGGCATCAGCGGCTGCCAACGAGTGGCTACCCCATCCATCATGACCCGGTCGAACGGCGGTTGCGGGCCTTCGGCGACCACGGCCTGTGCCAGCACGCGGCCGACCGCATCCGGCAGGGCGATCTGTTGCGTGACGACGTCGGGAGTGCTGGAACGAAGCACGGCATCGGCTTCCTCTACGCTGATCAACGGCCTCATCAGTGCGTGCGGGTGGCGGGGAATGTCCCAGTCTGGCGATTCCGGCGTGATCGCCATTTCACGTCAGCGCATCACCTTGTCAGGGGTGATCGGGGTGCTGCGGATGCGCTTGCCGGTGGCGTGGAAGATCGCATTGCTGATCGCGGCGGATACCCCCACCAGGCCGATTTCGCCCACGCCTTTTGCGCCCAGGCTGCTGACCACCCGGTCATCTTCATCCACGAACACCACGTCCACGTCATGGATGTCGGCGTTGACCGACACGTGGTACTGGGCGAAATCGCGGTTCATGAAGCGGCCGAACCGATGGTCGGCTTCGGTGTGCTCGTGCAGGGCCGCGCCGATGCCCCAGACCACGCCACCGATGATCTGGCTGCGTGCCGTGGTCGGGTTGAGGATGCGCCCGGCGGCAATCGCGCTCACCACCCGCATCACCCGCACGGTGCCCAGGTCTTCATCTACCCGCACCTCCACGAACACCGCACTGTGGGTGGCGCGGGTGAACTTCCGTTGCTCCAGCAGGTTCGGCAGCAGCAGGTAGCTGGCCTCGATGCTGGCGCGCTCGGCGCCGGCCAGCAGCGTGGTCAGCGGCACCGCGCTGGCCGGGTCGTCGCGCAGCGCCAGGGTGCCGTCGCGGAACACCACGTCGTCCAGTCGTGCGCGTGCGAAGGCCGAGCCTGGGGCCAGCCGCGCCAGCGCCAGCAACCGGCGGCGCAGCTTGGTGCAGGCGCCATCCACCGCCGAGCCGACCGTGCTCACATGCGAGGAACCGCCTTCAATCGGGGCCACCGGCAGGGTGGAATCGCCCAGCTGGAAGGTCACCTGCTCCAGCGGCAGGCCCAGCGCTTCGGCGGCGATCATGCTCATCACGGTATAGGTGCCGGTGCCGATGTCGCTGGCGGCGCTGCTCACTACCAACCGGCCATCGGCATGCAGCCGCGCATGCGCCCGGGCAAACATCTGCATCGCATCCCACTGCCCGGTGGCCATGCCCCAGCCCACCCACTCATTGCCCTCCCTGCGCGCGCGAGGTTGCGCGGCGCGCTGCGACCAGCCGAAGCGCTCGGCACCCTGGGCGTAGCAGTCACGCAACGCCTTGGTTGAATAGGGCTTGCCGTCGGCCGGATTGACCTCGGCATAGTTCTTCAGGCGCAGCGCCAGCGGGTCGATGCCCACCGCGTGGGCCAGCTCATCCATCGCCACTTCCAGTGCGTGCACGCCGTGCGCCGCACCGGGGGCGCGCATGTCGATGGGGGTGTACTGGTCCAGCCCGACCACCTTGTAGCCCAGGTGCACGTTGTCGCAGGCGTACAGCTGCCCGCTCCAGTTCACCACCACTTCGACGTAATCCTCATTTCGCGAGGTTTCGCCGACCGCTTCGTGCCAGATCGCACGCAGGGTGCCATCGGCATCGGCGGCCAGTTTTACCCGCTGCACCGTCTCGGCGCGGTGGCCAAACGTAAACATCTGCTGGCGGGTCATCACCACCCGCACCGAGCGTTCCAGCGCCAGTGAACCCATCACCGCCAGCGCAAGCTGGTACTGCGGCCGCAGCCCGGCGCCGAATGCACCACCGACGAAGGGGTTGCGCACCGTCACCTTGCGCTTGGGCAGCCCGAACACCTGCGATACATACCAGCGGCTGTTCTGTGAGCCCTGGGTCTTGTCGTAGATGGTGAGGTGGCCGTCGTCGCCACGGATCACCGTGCTGGCGAACAGCTCCATCGGATTGTGGTGCTCGACCCCGTGGTAGAAGTCGGCGCTGATGGAGAACGGAGCTTCCTCAAGGGCCTGGTCCGGCGTGCCCTTGTCCTTTGGCGGGGGCGAGAACCCCGCCTTCATCTTCTTCGGCGGCCGCGCGCGTGCCATCGCGGCGACCAGGTTGGTGTCGTGTTCTTCCACCTCGTACTGCACCCGCACGCGGCCGGCGGCTTCGCGCGCGGCTTCGAAGGTCTCCGCCAGTACCAGCGCCACGGGCTGCCCGCTGTACAGCACGGTATCGTAGAACAACGGGCGGAACGGCTTGCCGGCCGGCGCGGTCATGTCTTTGTAGAACAGCCCGGCGCTGCGCATGTGCGGGCGGTTGAGGTGGGTGACGATGCGCAGCACGCCGGGCACGGATTGGGCTTCATCCAGGCTGAAGCCCACGATCCGCCCCTTGGCGATGGTGCTGTTGACGGCCACGCCGTACACCAGGTCCGGCGCGGGCCATTCGGCGGCATAGCGTGCCTCGCCGGTGACCTTGGCGCGGCCGTCGATGCGCGGGGTGCCGGTGCCGGTGGGTACATGGCCGGTACCTGCCGGGGCGACCGGCGCGGTCAGGTGCGTGGGAAGGTTCATGCCTGCGTCTCCGGATGGGGGCGCGTGCTGCCCTGGTTGTCTACGGTTCCCTGTGCCGCCGTTTCGAGCGCGCGGATGACGGTGCGCTTGGCCAGCGGGATCTTGAAGGCGTTCTGGCCTTGTGACACTGCCCCTTGCAGCAGTGCCTCGGCAGCCGCCTCGTATGCGGCGGTGCCTGGCGTGGTGCCGATCAGCAACGACTCGGCGGAGGGCTCCCGCCAGGGCTTGTGCGCCACGCTGCCCACGGCCAGGCGCGCGGCCCGGATCGTTCCATCGGGTGCGATGTCCAGCGCCGCGGCCACCGAGACCAGCGCGAACGCATAGGACAGGCGTTCGCGCACCTTCAGGTAGGCGCTGTGCGCTGCAAATTCGAGCGCTGGTGGCAGCTCGATGCGCAGGATCAGTTCGTCGGCAGCCAGCGTGCTGTCCACCTCGGGCGATGCGCCGGGCAGGCGATGGAAGTCAGCGAAGGGGATGGCGCGCTCGCCCCTGGTGCTGGCGACGTGGACCACGGCGTCCAACGCCGCCAGTGCCACGCACATATCCGAAGGATGGGTGGCGATGCAATGCTCGCTGGCACCCAGGATGGCATGGTGGCGGGTCAGCCCGCCGATCGCGGAGCAGCCGCTGCCGGGTTCGCGCTTGTTGCAGGGCGTGGCCGGGTCATAGAAGTAGGTGCAGCGGGTACGCTGCAGCAGGTTGCCACCGTTGGTGGCCATGTTGCGGATCTGCGGCGACGCGGCGGCCAGCAAGGCCCCCGGCCGCAACGGGGACTGCGCTTACACCCTCCGGG
>NZ_JASCOP010000038.1:0-33047 GCF_029959395.1 Stenotrophomonas sp. PS02300 | reverse complement strand
CCCCCCACACCCACCTTAACTAATTCCCCTGGGGGGGCCCCCCGGGCGGCTCCCCCGCCGCCGAACGCGCCTTGGGCATCCCCAAATCCCGTCTGAGCCGCCGCATCAGCCAGCTGGAAACCGACCTGGGCGTGCGCCTGCTGCAGCGCTCCACGCGCCGCTTCGCGGTGACCGACGTCGGCACCAGCGTGCACCGCCACGCGCAGACCATGCTGGCCGAAGCCCAGGCCGCGCGCGAAGTGGTGGACCGCCTCAGCGCCGAGCCACGCGGCCTGGTGCGCGCCAGCGTGCCGGTCTCGTTGGCGCAGATGCAGCTGCCCAAGCTGCTGCCGAAGTTCCTGGCCCAGTACCCGAAAGTGCGCCTGCAGCTGAACATCAGCAACCGCCGCGTCGACATCATCAACGAAGGCTATGACGTAGCCCTGCGCGTGCGCTCACGCCTGGACGATGACGGCAGCCTGGTGATGCGCAGCTTCGGCCAGGTGCAGGAACTGCTGGTGGCCAGCCCGAAATACCTGGACCGCGCCGGCCGCCCGAAAGACCCGGACGAACTGGCCAACCACGTCACCCTGAGCATCAGCGAAGACGAAGCCCGCCAGCGCTGGGAACTGCACGGCCCGGAAGGCGCGGTGCGCCGCGTCGACCTGCAGCCGCGCGTGGCCGGTTTCGACTTCCCGCTGCTGCAGAGCATGGTCAAGGACGGCTTCGGCATCACCATGCTGCCCGAAACCGTCTGCGCCGACGCCGTGCGCAGCGGCGAGCTGGAAGTGGTGTTGCCGGAATGGTCGCTGCCGCAGGGCATCTGCCACGCGGTGTTCGCCTCCCGTCGCGGCCTGCTGCCGGCGGTGCGGGTATTCATCGACTTCCTGGCCGAGCACCTGCCGCCGCAGCTGGAGGCCTCGCGCCTGGACTGCGGTGGGGCGTGCGAGCGCGCCAAGGAGAAGATCCGGGCCAGCGCCCTCGGTGCCCTGGCGGTAGACGCCGGCTGAGCCTGGTGCTGGCGGCCTTGGGCAAACCGGGCCGCCCATGCGAGAATACGCGCCCGGCCCAGGCCGGCCCGCATATGGAGAGATGGCCGAGCGGTTTAAGGCACCGGTCTTGAAAACCGGCGAAGGGTCATTCCTTCCGTGGGTTCGAATCCCACTCTCTCCGCCAGATACGCAAAACGCCCCGAAAGGGGCGTTTCGCGTATCTGATGTAGAGCCACGCCCTGCGTGGCTGCACACATCAGTGGCGAGCATCATCCTTGGCCTTGCCCACTTCGCTCTGCACCTTGCCAACTTCCTTCTGCACCTTGCCTTCGATCTCCTGCGACTTGTCACCGGTCACCTTGCCAGCGACTTCCTTGACGGTGCCCTTGACCTGGTTCTTTGCGCCTTCAGTACGATTCTTGTCCATGAGCTGATACCTCGAAGTTGAGCCCGTTGTGGGTGATTCCATCCTGCGTGCAGCGCGGTATCGAGACGGTGAACTCCAACATCACGCCACGCACATCCCGTGAGTGTCGTTTCACGCACGCGCCGTATCCTGCGGCCATTCACCTACAAAAGCCGCGCGCATGAACGCCCCGTCACCCGATCGCTACGACGTCATCATCATCGGCGGCAGCTACGCCGGCATGTCGGCCGCACTGCAACTTGTGCGCGCCCGCCGCAGCGTGCTGGTCATCGACACCGGAACGCCGCGCAATCGAAACTCGCTGGCTGCGCATGGCTTCATCGGGCAGGAAGGCCTGCATCCGGCGGACATCGCGTCGCAGGCGCGCACCGAACTGATGCGCTATCCCACGTTGACCTGGGTGGAGAACAAGGCCGTAAGCGCCCGCGTGCTGGAAGAAGGCACGTCCTTCGACGTCGGCTGCGAAGACGGCCGGACGTTCACTGCCAATCGCCTCGTCCTGGCCTATGGCGTCACCGACACGCTCCCCTCCATTGACGGCCTGGCCGAACGCTGGGGTCGCAGTGTCTTCCATTGCCCCTACTGCCACGGCTACGAACTCTACGAAGGCAATATCGGCGTGATCGGTTGTTCCGACGATGGTGGCGCAGGGCAGGCGCTGCTGTTGTGTGACTGGGGCAGGATTACGCTGTTCTGCAGTAGTCCTGACAGCATCGACCCGGAGCAGCGCGAACGCCTGGGCGAATGCGGCGTGGTGATCGAATCCGAACGCATCCTGCACGTGGAGGATGCCGCCACGGTCGCGTTGGAGGGCGGTCGGAAGATCGCGCTGGATGCGCTGTTCCTGCTTCCGCATTCAACCCTTTCCTCGGACATCGCGGAGCAGCTTGGCTGTGAGCTGATGGACGCCGGCTGCATCACCGCCGATTCGGCCAAGCAGACCACGGTGCCCGGCGTGTTCACCTGCGGCGATGCCGGGCGCATGGCCGGCAGCATCGCGCTGGCGGTGGGCGAGGGTGCGCTGGTTGGGGTTGCTGTGCACCGCTCGCTGTTGGGGTTGCTGGACTGATTGTTGTCCCGGCCACGCAGGGCGTGGCGCTACCGTAGGGCCGTTGCTGCCGGTGTCTGCCTTGGCTTGTGCTGGCAGCGTGGGTAGCCGGAACACGAGGCGAACTCGCCATAGGGTCCGGTACGCTGCACGATCACGCCGCCGTCGCAGACCGGGCAGGCCTGCTCGCGGATCGGTTCGCCGTTGATCGCCGTGATCGCCACCGCACCGTCGCGAACCAGCTCATCCAGGAACGGCGAACGCTTGCCCTGTACGGTGAACATCGCCACCGAGCGTCGCGCGCGGGTCAGCGCCACGTAGAACAGGCGGCGTTCTTCGCTCAGCGGGAACGTATCCGCATGTGGCATCGCCAGGCCCAGCACCGGATCATCGGCGCGTGCGCTCGGGAAGCTGCGCTCGAGCATCGCCGGCAGGATCACGATATCGGCCTCGGCGCCCTTGGCGCGGTGCGCGGTGAGGAAGCTCAGTTCCAGGTCCGCACCGAAACGTGAGGTCCAGTGCGCGGGGAGGTAGGATCGCTCGGCGTTGTAGCGTCCCAGGATGAACACCGACAGCCGTCCATTGCGCCCCGGCGCGATGGCGCCGCTGCGCACCTGCTGCTGCAACCGCTGCAGGTACTGGTAGATCGCATCCTGCAGGCGGTCGCGCGAGGCCACCTGGAACGCCTGCAGCACCGCACCCTGTGCCGGGGTGGAGGAGCGCACCTGCTTGGCGATCTGCGCCGGGTTCCTGGAAATGAAGCGGCTGGAGGCATCGCACAACGCCTGCGGGCAGCGGAACGTCTGCGCCAGCTGCAGCACCTGCGATGGTCCGAAAGTGTCGTCGAACCGCGTCATCACGGTCACGTCGGCACCGGCGAAGCGGTTGATCGACTGCCAGTCATCGCCCACCGCAAACAGGTGCCGGCCTGGCGCCTGTACCAGTGCCCGGCACAACCGCGCACGGGCGCGCGAGGCATCCTGGAACTCGTCGGCCATCACCAGCAGGTACGGAGCCTGGTAGCGACCCTGTTCCAGGAACTCGGCGGCTTGGTTGAGCATGTCTTCGAAGTCGATGGCATTCTCGGCCGCGAGTGCGTCGTCCCAGGCATGCAGGATCGGCGTGGCCAGTTCCAGGAACAGCCGGTAACGGTGCTTGAATCGGTCCTCCGGCAGCTGGCGCAGGCGCTCGGCCAGGTCGGCCACGGAAAGCCCGTTGCTCTTGGCGTGGCTGATGAAGGTGCGGAGCAGGCCGATCAGTTCGCTGTCCGGCATCGGCCGGGCGCCGTCTTCGGGCAGCTCGCGGTCCGGGTTGGGATCCAGCGCGAGGTCGTGCGCGGTCAGCGCGTCCGTCAGTGCGTCGAACAGCTCGCCACTGCGCAGCTGCGCGGCCGTGGTTTCCAGTCGTACCGCATCGTTACCGCGTGCATGCACACCGGGGGCATCGTCCATCCGGTGCACGTGGTACAGCGTGGTACCCGGATAGAAGAAATCCGCGCAGCCCGGTTGCCAGGTATCAGTGGCGGTATCCAGCACCGGGTGCGGTTCGTAGGTGTAGTCCACGCCGTTGTAGAACAGCCAATCGGCGATCACGCATTCTTCGATGTTGCCCACCCGCTCGCCGCGCAGCGTGCGCACGTAGCGGTTGCCGTCACCATCCCAGCCGTCGGCCGGCGCGGTCTGGCCGCGTGGGGGCAGGTCGCGCGCGAACACCAGCCGGAACATGTCCCATTGCGTGCGGAAGTGCAGCGAGCGGTCCTTGAGCCGGTCGATGATGTCGGCCAGGTGGTTGAAGCCCTGCGTGGCATCCACCGCCCACGACGGCACCTCGGGCATGCGCCCGGTCACCTTGCCGATGATCTGCCGGCCCAGGGCATGGAAGGTGCAGGCCGTGACGTCGTCGGCGGGCAGGCCCAGCCGCGCGAACGCGGCGGCGGTGCGCTGCTGCAGTTCGCTGGCCGCCTCCTTGTTGAAGGCCAGCATCACGATCTGGTCCGGTGCCATCAGCCCGCGCTCGACCGCATAGGCGGCCTTGGCGACCATGGTCGAGGTCTTGCCCGATCCGGCGGCGGCCACCACCAGCACCCGGCTGTCGAAGCACAGCACCGCACGCGCCTGCTCCTCGCTCAGGGGAAGGCGCTCGACACGCGCCAGCAGCTCCGCGGCTTCACTGCGCTCGGCCTGCAGGTGCGCGTCATTGTGTGACGCGAACCTGGCAGCCCAGTCACCGGACCAGCGCAGCAGGTCCTCCTCGATCGCGGCAGCGGTGCCGTCCAGTTGCGGGCGCAACCTGGGATCGTCAAACACGGCCCACAGCGCCTCCTCATCCAGCCGCAGGATGGGGCGGCGCTGCAGCAGCGCCTGCTGCTGTTCCAGGGTCAGCCAACATTGCTCCGCCTCGACGCGTTCGAGCAGTGCGTCAGCCTCCGCCAACCAGGCGCGCAGCTGGGCCAGCGCCTCGTTGGCGTCGTCGAGCCGCTGATCCTGCCGATGGGCGTGTGCGCTGGCCGACCACAGCGCCTGCAGCGCGTGCGCCTGCACATTGGGCAATCCACCGAGCTCGAGGTCACCATCCTCGGTAGCGAACCACAGCGTGGTCCAGACCGGCCCGCGCTGCACGCGCCACGCCTGTGACGCGGCAACGGCCAGCGAATAGCGCTGCGTATCCACGGTCAATTCGAATCGGTCATCGATCCGGCGCAGCTGCCAGTCCGGCGAGCGCGAGAGGCGTCGGCCCCACGGGGAAGGGGACCAGGCGTGCGTCATCTGTACATCGGCAATGAAGTAGGTGCGCCATGATAGGAAAATCCAAACGAAAAAACCCCGCCGGGGCGGGGTTTCTTCAGCGGGGCGCCATGCTGCGGATCAGCGCTCGCAGGCAACCGCCTCATTCGAACGCGACTGCCGTTCCACCAGCACCGCCACGCCCCACAGCAGCAGGCCGCCCAGTGCGGTGGCCGCGCCCACATAGCCGGTCACGGCCGGGCTGAAGCCGGCGCCGATGGCCATGCCGCCGAACCACGGGCCAAGCGCGTTGGCGGTATTGAACGCGGCGTGGTTGGACGCAGCGGCAAGCGTCTGCGCCTCACCGGCCACGTCCATCAGGCGGGTCTGCAGTACGGCGGCCAGGGCGCCCATCGTGCCCACGGCGACGATCATCGGGAAGATCGTCCACACCGAGTTGGCTGCCAGCGGATAGGCCAGCAGCACCACGATCGACCACAGCAGCACCACGGCGGCGGCGCGGAACTGGAAGCGGTCCACCAGCCAGCCACCGGCGACGTTGCCGATGATCGCGCCGATACCGAAGATGCCCACGGCCACCGGCATCCACGATTCGGCCAGGCCGGTCACCTGCACCAGGGTCGGCGCCAGGTAGGTGAACACACAGAACATGCCGGCAAAGCCCACCGAGCCAATCGCCAGCGCCAGCCACACCTGCGGCCGGTTGAACGCGCGCAGCTCGCGCATCGGCGAGGTGCGCACTTCATCCGGGTCGGGCAGCAGGAAGCGCGCGATCATCACCACCGTCGCGATGGCGAGCACGCTGACCAGCGCGAAGGCGGTGCGCCAGCTCAACTGCTGGCCCAGCCAGGTGGTGAGTGGGTTGCCTACCAGGATCGCGATCGACAGGCCCAGCAGCACCTTCGACACGGCTGCACCTCGCTGCGCCGGCGGGCTGATCGCCGCGGCCACCAGCATTGCCACGCCGAAGTAGGCGCCATGCGGAAGGCCGGCGATGAAGCGGGCGATCAACATCGTCGCGTAATCCGGGGCCAGTGCGCTGGCCAGGTTGCCCACGGCATAGAAGCCCATCAGGCCCAGCAGCAACGTGCGCCGCGCATAACCGGCACCGGCGAAGGCCAGCAGCGGGGCACCGACCACCACGCCGATGGCATACGCGCTGATCAGGTGGCCGACCTGGGTTTCGCTGATCGACAGCCCGCGGCTGATTTCCAGCATCAGGCCCATGCTGGCGAACTCGCTGGTGCCGATGGCGAAGCCGCCCAGCGACAGGGCCAGGATGATCAGCGTCCGCTGGCGTGAAGACAGCCGCGCGGCCAGGGGAAGGGTAGTGGGGCTCATGGGACCGGTGGGGCGGAGTACGTGGTCGGGTATTGTACTGCTGCAACGCAACATGCGTCTGAAACGGGCGCATTCGCCATTGGAAAGCTGTGGGCCGAACCAGGCATGCCTTTAGATAAAGCATGACGGTGGCGTCGTGGCGTCTTCTTCACATGATCTTCACGACGTCACCTCCGGGCGTGTGCAACCTGAGGTCACATCAACGCGAGCACACAAGGATGCGGCTGACATCCAATTTCACACTCGAAGAATTGACCGTTACCTCGACCGGTTTGCCAAACGTGGCCAATCGCACTGAGCGTGCCGCGCTGCTCGCCTTGGCCGAACACGTGCTGCAGCCGTTGCGCGATGCATTGGGGAAACCGGTGTACATCACATCGGCATTCCGCTCCGCCGCAGTGAACCGCGCAGTGGGCGGCGTAGCCGGCAGCCAGCATCGCAAAGGCCAGGCGGCCGACATCCGCGTGCAGGGCATGACCTCGATGGCGTTGGCGCAGCGGATCGTCGCGTTGGGCCTGCCGTTCGACCAGCTCATTGAAGAGTTCGGCGAGTGGGTGCATGTGTCGTATGCGCCGCAACCGCGACAACAACAATTGACGGCAATACGGCGTGAAGGTCGCACGCGCTATCTACAGGGCCTGTAGCAGCGTGATGAACGCGATCTCGTTCCATTGTCCCACTACGCGCACCAGTGTCGCGAATACACCTGTATTCACAGCTGTATTGTAAGTAATTTCTGATTGGCATCGTCGTAAACGTGCATTAGCATGCGCGCATTGGCATCAAGCCGAGGGAGCATGCGTGATGGTGGAATTCCCTCATGCGTTGCGGGTTGATGGCAGGTTTCAGCTGGTGGCTCTGACATATTCGCCGGTGTACAGTCCGGCCGATGTGTTTGGCTTCGCCGTTTTCACTTCCGACGGCGCGCGGCTGACCGATGTGGTGTCGCTTGATCAAGCGCACTCGCACTGGTCGCAGTTGTGCGAAGAAGAGAAAGAAACGCGCACGGTGCCACGCAGGCGCCGGCGCTAGACGCAGCGCCTTGGGGCGCGTCATGGAGGATTGGTTTGTCCACGCAGAAGATTGTTGTCACCGCTGTTGTCATCCTCTTGACCGCACTTGTTGGCTACTGCCTTGCCGGCTACCTCACGCTGCTGTTCCTCGGCCTGGATACCGGGCTGTTCAAGTGGAACACCTACTACCAATACGTCCAGGCGATGGATCAGCCGGCGGTTGCGCCGTACCTGACCAAGATCAAAGCGGCGGGCGTGGTCGGTTTCAGCCTGCCTGTCGTGGCCTGCCTCGTCGCGCTGTTCTTCGTGCTGAAGCCGAAGAAGAAATCCCTGCACGGCGATGCCCGCTTCGCGCAAGCGGCGGACCTGGCCAAGCACGGTCTGTTCAAGAAGACCGACAACGGCATCGTGGTCGGCAGCTTCGGCGGCAAGCTGGTGCGCCTGAGCGGCCAGCAGTTCGTGATCCTGGCCGCACCCACCCGCTCGGGCAAGGGCGTGGGCGTGGTCATTCCCAACCTGCTCGAGTACGGCGAGTCGGTGGTGGTGCTGGACATCAAGCAGGAAAACTTCGACCTCACCAGTGGCTGGCGTGCCAGCCAGGGCCATGAGGTGTTCCTGTTCAATCCGTTTGCCGAAGACCGCCGCACCCATCGCTGGAATCCGCTCAGCTACGTCTCCGACGACCAGGCCTTCCGTGTGTCGGAGCTGATGAGCATCGCCGCCATGCTGTACCCGGATGGCTCGGACGAGCAGAAGTTCTGGATCAGCCAGGCCCGCAACGCGTTCATGGCCTTCACGCTGTACCTGTTCGAGAACTGGGACGACGAGCGCCGCCAGGGCTTCCCGGGCGGGCAGGGCACGCCGACGCTGGGCGCGGTGTTCCGCCTGTCCACCGGCGATGGCAGCGACCTGAAGAAGTACCTCAAGGCGCTGTCCGAGCAGAAGTTCCTGAGCGGCAACGCGCGGTCGGCGTTCGCCAACCTGCTGTCGCAGGCCGATGAGACCTTCGCGTCGATCATGGGCACCTTCAAGGAGCCGCTGAACGCCTGGATCAACCCGGTGCTGGACAAGGCCACCAGTGCCAACGACTTCCTGCTGACCGACCTGCGCAAAAAGAAGATGACCATCTACATCGGCATCCAGCCCAACAAGCTGGCCGAAAGCCGACTGATCATCAACCTGTTCTTCAGCCAGATCATCAACCTCAACACCAAGGAACTGCCCAAGTCCAACCCGGACCTGAAGTACCAGTGCCTGCTGTTGATGGACGAATTTACCGCGATCGGCAAGGTGGACATCATCGCCTCGGCGGTGTCCTACATGGCCGGTTACAACGTGCGCCTGCTGCCGATCATCCAGAGCATGGCCCAGCTCGACGCCACCTACGGCAGGGACGTGTCGCGCACCATCATCACCAACCACGCCCTGCAGATCCTCTACGCGCCGCGTGAGCAGCAGGATGCCAACGACTATTCGGAAATGCTCGGCTACACGACCGTGCGCAAGAAGAACGTCACGCACGCCCGTGAAAAGACCCACAGCTTCACCGAAGAGCGGCGCGCGCTGATGCTGCCGCAGGAGCTGAAGGCGATGGGCAACGACCACGAAGTGTTCCTTTACGAGGGCATTCCGCATCCGGTGAAGTGCGACAAGATCAAGTATTACCAGGACCGTTACTTCACATCGCGTCTGTTGCCGAAGACCTCGGTACCGACGTTGGATCTGTAACCGTCGCATGTGAAGGCATGTGACGTGCGTCAAAGAAACAACGCACGAACGTTAAAAAATTGTCGCTTTTGACGTTGATTTGACGCGAATGTGTGGCATCGTATTTGTGATGGACGTTCTGTACGTCATGAATTTGTTGTTGAGACCAGTGCTGGAAGACATGCACTGAAGCAGTCAAGAGGAACATGGATGGCTTTTCTCGGGTTGGGTGTGCAGGCGCAGGGGCCGGACAGGCGTTCGGGGCGTTTACACACCAGACGGGGCGGGGGCCCGGTTGCACCGGTGAAAGGTGTTGCTTGCATCCAACGTTGCGTTGTCGGGCCTGACCGCAGGCCACGACACGCCAGCGTGTTGCCGTTTTTTCCCGGTTAAAAGCCGCTATTCCGTACGTCATAGGGAAGTTCGTATGAAGCAAGCGTTTCTGTCTAAGGGATCCATCAGCGTTGCCACCGCCGTTGCCGTGCTGCTGCTGGCCGGTTGCGCCACGCCGCCGGCGCCGGATTTCGGCGGTCGCTGGAAGCCGGTGAACCGCTTCGCCAGCACCACCATGGAAATCCCGCTGTACACCAGCTACGTGTACCAGGCCTCGCCCATGGACGGGACCTTGAAGACCATGCTTGAACGCTGGGCCAAGGATTCGGGGATGACGCTGGATTACCGCATCAGCTCCGATTACACGCTGTATGGCGCGGTTTCCACGATCGGCACCACCAATCCGCAGCAGGCCATGATCGATCTCACTGCCGCGTATGCAGGGCAGGGCGTGTCGGTGTCCATCGTCGGCAACCAGATCGTCGTGCAGTCCGCTTCCGCCGCCTCGCCGACCGCTGCCGCCGGCAGTGTCGACGCGTCCAGCGGAAGCTGAGTCCGCGCCCCCTTGATGTTCCAGCAGTACGGATGACCCCATGTTCCGAAAGAAGGACGCAGGCAATAACCCCAAGGTCGACCAGGCGGTCGCCAAGGCGGTGAGCTACGAGTTGACCGTTGCCGACATGGCGCGCCGCAGCGAGCGTCGCGCCTGGTGGGTGGCGACCGGTTCGCTGGTGATGTCGCTGGCGTTGGCCGGCGGCTACTACTACATGCTGCCGTTGAAGGAGAAGGTGCCGTTCCTGGTGATGGCCGATGCCTACACCGGCAACGCGACCGTGGCCCGGTTGGCGGGCAATTTCGGTGACGGATCGATCACTGCCAACGAAGCTATCAACCGCAGCAACGTCGCCCAGTACGTGATGGCGCGCGAGTCGTTCGACTCTGCGGTGATGGGCCTGCGCGATTGGGACCTGGTGTTCACCATGTCGTCCGAGCCGGTCGCCGCCACCCAGCGCCAGCGCTATGCGAACAACAATCCGCAGAACCCGGTGTACGTGTACGGCACCAACAAGGCGATCCGGATCAAGATCCTGAGCATCACGCCGCTGGCCGCCGAAGGCAACGGCAGCTTCCGCGGCGCTTCGGTGCGCATCCAGCGCAGCCTGCTCGACAAGACCACCGGGGTTTCCCAGTTCCTGGACAACAAGCTGGTCACGATGCGTTTTGATTACCGCACCGACCTGGCGTTGAGCGAACAGGACCGG
The DNA here is from genome assembly GCF_029959395.1 of Stenotrophomonas sp. PS02300. Classification (NCBI taxonomy): domain Bacteria; kingdom Pseudomonadati; phylum Pseudomonadota; class Gammaproteobacteria; order Lysobacterales; family Lysobacteraceae; genus Stenotrophomonas; species Stenotrophomonas sp. PS02300. The sequence goes on along the minus strand of NZ_JASCOP010000038.1, from coordinate 22,201 downwards.
ATTCTCAATCCGCTGGCCTTCCAGGTCACCGAGTACCGCGTCGACAACGACTACGCCCGCGGCGTGCCGGTGCCCGACGAAGCCGACATGACCAAACAGGCCAACCAGGCCGCTGCGGCCCAGGCCGCCCAGGCGGCAGCCGCGGCCGCCGCAGCGCAGGTGTATGACCCGAACAACCCGGCGGCTGCCACCATGATCGATCCGGCCACCGGCCAGCCGGTCGCGGTACCGGCCCAGGCAGTACCCGGCCAGATGCTGGTGCCGGGGCAGCCGGTGCCGGGCCAGATGACGGTGCCGGGCCAGGCCGTGCCGGGGCAGGTGCCCGGCCAGCCGATGCAGCAGCAATTCCCCGGGCAGGCACTGCCGGGCCAGGCGATACCAGGACAAGTCGCGCCGCGGCAACCGGCCAGCGTGCCGGCACAGAACGTTTCCACCGGAACTGCTGAGGGAGCAAGCAACCGATGAGTAGTAGCAAACTTTGGTGGGCCGCATTGGCCTTGGTGCCGATGATGTCCCTGGTCTCCGCGCCTGCGAAGGCCCAGGTGGTCGACCACTACGAATACGAACAGGACCGCATCTATCCGGTGCGCACCGGCCTGGGTCTCACCACCCAGATCGAACTGAGCCCGAACGAGAAGATCCTGGATTACAGCACCGGCTTCAGCAGTGGCTGGGAGCTGACCCGTCGCGAGAACGTGTTCTACCTCAAGCCGAAGAACGTCGACGTGGACACCAACATGATGGTGCGCACCGAGACCCATTCGTACATCTTCGAATTGAAGGTGGTGGCCACCGATTGGCGCCAGCTCGAACAGGCGCGCCGTGCCGGCGTGCAGTACAAGATCGCCTTCAGCTACCCTAGCGATACCGAATTCGGTACCGCCCAGCAGGCGGTGGACGAAGAGGTCAAGCCGCTGCTCAGCTCGGAACTGGCCAAGGATCGCCAGTACAACTTCGACTATTCGTACTCCACCCGCCGCGCCAAGAAGATGGGCTGGCTGATTCCGGTCAACGCCTACGACGATGGCCGTTTCACCTACCTGAAACTGCCGGCGTCGCCGGAGTACAAGACGGGCATTTTCCCGGCGGTGTTCGGCCGTGAGAGCGAGTACGGTGAGGATTTCGTGCTCAACACGACGGTGGAGGGCAATTCGCTCATCGTGCATGGCACCTATCCCTACCTGGTCATCCGTCACGGTGACAACGTCGTTGGTCTGCGAAGGAACGTGAAGAAATGAGCCAGCACAACACTCCCGGCAACGAGCCGAACCACGGCCGCGACGACGGCGACGCGCCGAGCAATCCGTACTACGGCCAGAACGTGGCCGACAACAATCCCAACCTCGATGCCGCCGCGCCGCAGCTGCGCTCGGCCGAGGAACAGCGCCTGAACCGCAAGGCGCTGGCGTTCCTGGGCGGCATCCTGGTGTTGATCATCGCCATGGGCTTCCTGCTGCTGCGCAAGAGCAGCGACGACCAGGACGGCCCGGCCAGGGTCAACGAACAGGCACGCGTGTCCACCCCGGAACTGCCGACCGCGCAGCCGGTGCTGCCGCAGGCCCCGGTCGCCGATGCGCAGCCCATTGAAATGCTGCCGCCGTTGCCGCCGCCGGCGCAGGACAACCCGTACCGCACACCGCCGGCGATTCCCGACGACTCGGGCTTCTCCAACGAACCGCGTCAGCCTTCGCTGCTGGATCGCCGCATGGCGTCGGGCAATGGTGTAGGCGGTGGTGCGCTCGGCGGGTCCGATGCGCAGGGTGGGGCAGGCGGCCGTCCGGATGATGAGTACACCCGCGCGATGATGGCGCAGCTGCCGGGTGCGCAGCAGCCGGCACCGACCAAGGTCCGCCGCGGTCCCGACGTGGAAGATGTCTCCAGCGCTGCCTTCATCCGCAGCCCGGATGCGCTGCTGGTGCGCGGCACCTACCTGCGCTGCGTACTGGAAACCCGCATCATCACCGACGTCTCCGGCTTCACCTCGTGCCTGCTGACCGAACCGGTGTACTCGATCAACGGTCGCAGCCTGCTGCTGCCGAAGGGTTCGAAGATCTACGGTGCGTATGGCGGCGGCCCGAAGGGCAAGCGCGTGGAAGTGATCTGGGACCGCATCACCACCCCGAACGGCATCGACGTTGCCATGTCCAGCCCGGGCATCGACCAGCTCGGTGGCGCCGGCCATCCGGGCGACTACAGCGCGCACTGGGGCAGCCGTATCGCCTCGGCGCTGATGATCAGCCTGATCGCGGACGCCTTCAAATATGCCGCGGCCGAACACGGCCCGGAGACCACCACCATCAGCAGCAGCGGTTTTGCCGTGCAGTCGCCCTATGAGAGCGCCACCGCGCGCAGCATGGAGCGCCTGGCCAACGAAGCGATGAGCGAGCGTCGCCCGCCCACCGTCACCATCAACCAAGGCACCGTGATGAGTGTCTACGTGGCCAAGGACGTCGATTTCAGCGACGTGCTGCCGCGCCGCCGCTGATCGCCTGGACAGAACATGGACGCCGAAGTGGCCCCTGTAGCCGACGTTTCCAGTGAGTTTCTCAGGTACCAGTACGAGGTTCTGGGCATTCACCAGTACATGACCTCGCCCGATGTGACGGAAATCTGCATCAACCGTCCGGGCGAGGTGTACCTGGAAACGCGTGACGGCTGGCAGCGTGTGGAAGTTCCCACGCTGACCTTCGAGCGTGCGCGCCAGTTCTGTACCGCCGTGGTCAATGAAAGCAACACCGGCCAGCGCATCACCGACGTTGATCCGGTGGTGTCGCTGACCTTCCCGACCGGCCAGCGCGCCCAATTCGTGATCCCGCCGGCGTGCGACGCCGGCAAGGTGTCGATCACCATCCGCCTGCCGTCCAAGCACACCAAGACCCTGGAGCAGTACCAGAGCGATGGGTTCTTCAACCAGATCCTGGAACAGGGCCACGCGCTGAGTGAACAGGACCAGGAACTGCTGGCACTGCGCCAGAACCGCGATTACGCCGAGTTCTTCCGCAAGGCCGTGCAGTACCGCAAGAACATCGTGGTGTCCGGTGCCACCGGCAGCGGCAAGACCACCTTCATGAAGTCGCTGGTCAACCACATCCCGGCCAACGAACGCCTGGTCACCATCGAAGATGCGCGCGAGCTGTTCATCAGCCAGCCCAACGTGGTGCACCTGCTGTACTCCAAGGGCGGGCAGAGCGCCAGCAACGTCACCGCCAAGAGCTGCATGGAAGCGTGCCTTCGCATGAAGCCGGACCGCATCATCCTGGCCGAGCTTCGCGGCGATGAAGCGTTCTACTTCATCCGCAACTGCGCCTCCGGCCATCCCGGCTCGATCACCAGCTGCCACGCCGGCAGCCCGGAACAGACCTGGGACCAGCTGGGCCTGATGGTGAAGGCCTCGGCCGAAGGCTCCGGCCTGGAGTTCTCGGTGATCAAGCGCCTGCTGAAGATGACCATCGACGTGGTCGTGCATATCAAGGCGCATGCCGGCAGCCGCTACATCACCGGCATCGATTTCAGCCCCGAACGCGCGTTGGCCGCAGGGAGTGATGCCTGATGCTGCCCGGTCTTGAAGCCATGGTGTGTCCGGAAATGGCCGTGTCCATGGACGTGATGCAGCACGTGATCAACGTGGAATCCTCGCGCAACCCCTACGCCATCGGCGTGGTCGGCGGCGCGCTGGTGCGCCAGCCCAAGCAGCTGGACGAGGCCCTGGCCACCGTGCGCATGCTGGAAGAGAAGGGCTACAACTTCTCGGTGGGCCTGGCCCAGGTCAACCGCTACAACCTGGCCAAGTACGGGCTGGATTCGTACGAGAAGGCCTTCCAGCAGTGCCCGAACCTGCAGGCCGCCTCGCGCATCCTGGCCGAGTGCTATGGCCGCTCGGGCAAGGACTGGGGCAAGTCCTTCAGCTGTTACTACTCGGGCAACTTCACCACCGGCTTCCGCCACGGCTACGTGCAGAAGGTGTTCGCGTCCATTTCGCGCCAGCGCGGCAGCATGGTCGCCGCCAACGGCGCCGCGCCGATCGACGTGGTCAGCCGTGCCCAGCGCCGCGTGGTTGACGTGGCGCACCACCCGCAGTTCAGCGGCCCGCCGCAGGGCGTGGCCGAGGCGCGCGTGCAGGCCATGCAGGCGCTGTCGCCCACGTATGCACAGGCCGTCGTGCCGGTGGACCCGGCGCGTGCCTACGAGGTGTACCCCTCCACCGGCGCAATGGTGCGTGGCGGCCTGGTCCGCACCGCCGACGCGGCGCTGTCGCGCGTGGTGATGGGGGCCATGGACGCGCAGCAACCGGTCGCGCCACACCCCATGCCGGCACAGAACGACGCCGGCCCGGTGGTGGTGCGCGCGTGGAGTGAACGCAATGCCCCGGTGGCACTGCCCGCGCAGGCGATGCCTGCACAGGCCATGCCGGTACAGAACATCCCCCCAGGGGATGAAGCCTTCGTGTTCTGAAGGACCGATCCAGTCGTGTTAGACCATCAACAAGGAAAACCCACCATGAAGCGTAACAATCTCGATATCGCCAACGCCCAGCGCTCGCTGAAGACCGTCCTGATGGCCGTTGCCTTCGTTGCCGCGGTCTTCGTGCCGGACGTGTTCGCCCAGACCAACTTCGGCGGCACCGACAAGAAGGTCTGTGGCTTCTTCGACAACATCAACGGCCTGCTGAACATCGCTTCGATCGCCGTGGTGACCATCGCCGTCATCTTCGCCGGCTACCAGATCGCCTTCGCCCACAAGCGCATCGGTGACGTGGCCCCGATCCTGATCGGTGGCCTGCTGATCGGCGCCGCCGGCCAGATCGCCAAGATGCTGCTCGGTGACGGCAACGCCAGCTCCTGCGCCGGCAGCGCCACCGGCGCCATCATGAACGCCGTCCAGTACTACAGTGCATAAGAACGTCCTGTTCCGCGGCTGCACGCGGCCAGCGATGTTTCTGGGCGTTCCGTACGTCCCGTTCTTCCTGGTCGCAGGCGGCTTGCTGTTGCTGAGCATGTACATCGACATGCGGCTGTTGATCACCATCCCGATTGCCATCTTCATCCTGCGTCACATGGCCAAGCGCGATGAAATGATCTTCCGCCTGATCGGGTTGCGCCTGCAGTTCAAGTTCCGCGCGCGCAACCTGCAGCAGCACGACGGAATGTGGGTGTTCACGCCCAACCACTACCGCGACAAGCCGCCGCCGTCGGACTGACCACGGCACGCTACAGGCCGGGCAGGCGATCACATCGCCTGCCCGGTGCAGGCCCCGCACCATCCCCGCAGCACCCTTTGGAAGCGCCCATGTTCAGTCCCGATACCTCGATCAGCGAATTCATTCCCCTGTCGTCCCATGTGGCGCCGACGGTCGTCAAGACCACGGGTGGAGATTTCCTGCTGACCTGGCACCTGGAAGGCCTGCCCTTCGTGGGGCGCGAGGATTGGGAGCTGGAACACCGCCACAACACCTTCAATCGATTGCTGCAGACCCTGCGCGCACCGGATTTCGTCAACGTCGCCTTCTGGGTGCACGATATCCGCCGTCGCCGCCAGCTCAAGGGCAGCAGCAAGTTCGGCCAGCGTTTCAACCAGGACGTGTCCGACCAGTACATGGGCATGCTGTCCTCGCAGCGCATCATGCAGAACGAGCTGTACCTGACCATGATCTACCGCCCGGTCGTGTCCGGTAAGCGCTTCATGGACAAGTCCTCCAGCATCACCCAGCTGCAGGCCGAGCAGGACCAGTCCGTGGCCAAGCTGCTGGAAATGGCCGGCAACGTCGAGGCAGTCATCCGCGACTACTCGCCGTACCGCATGGGCATGTACGAAGCCAAGAACGGCATGGTGTTCTCGGAGACGCTGGAGTTCTTCGGCTACCTGCTCAACCGGGTCGACGAGCCGGTGCCGGTGCTGTCCGCGCCGGTCAAGGACTACCTGCCGATCAGCCGCCACATGTTCTCGGCCAAGACCGGCGATTTCGTGATCAGCACGCCCAACGGCGTCAATCACTTCGGCGCCATCCTCAACATCAAGGAATACGCCGAGGGCACCTATCCGGGCGTGCTCAACGGCCTGAAGTACCTGGATTTCGAATACGTCATCACCCACTCGTTCAGCCCGATGGGCCGCCAGGACGCGCTCAAGGTGCTCGACCGCACCAAGGGCATGATGATCTCCTCCGGGGACAAGGCGGTCAGCCAGATCGTCGAGCTCGACCAGGCCATGGACCAGCTGTCCTCCGGCAACTTCGTGCTGGGCGAGTACCACTTCATCATGGCCGTCTATGCCGACAGCCAGGAAAAACTGTCGCAGAACATCGCCACCACCCGCGCCGAGCTGTCCAACGCCGGGTTCGTGTCGACCAAGGAAGACCTGGCCGTCACCGCCTCGTTCTATTCGCAGTTCCCGGCCAACTGGCGCTACCGCACCCGCCTGGCCAACATCAGCTCGCTGAACTTCCTGGGCCTGTCGCCGCTGCACAACTTCGCCACCGGCAAGCAGCACAACAACCCGTGGGGAGACTGCGTGACCACGCTGCAGACCACCAACGGCCAGCCGTACTACTTCAACTTCCACGCCACCCACCCATCGGAAAACTCGCTGGGCGAGAAGGCGATCGCCAACACCATGGTGATCGGCAAGTCCGGTACCGGTAAGACCGCGCTGATCAACTTCCTGCTCAGCCAGGTGCAGAAGTACGATCCCTCGCCGACCATCTTCTTCTTCGACAAGGACCGCGGCGCGGAGATCTTCGTGCGCGCCTGCGGCGGCAACTACCTGGCGCTGGAGAACGGCCAGGCCACCGGCTTCAACCCGTTCCAGTGCGAGAACAACGAAGCCAACGTTCAGTTCCTGGCCGACCTGATCAAGGTGCTGGCCAACAAGAACGAGTACAGCGCCCGCGAGGAAGAAGACATCTTCCGCGGCGTCGAGAACATGCTCGACACCCCCATGCACCTGCGCAGCATGACCAACTTCCAGAAGAGCCTGCCCAACATGGGCGACGATGGCCTGTATGCGCGCCTGCGCAAGTGGACCTCGGGCAACTCGCTGGGCTGGGTGTTCGACAACCCGGTGGACACCGTGGACCTGAGCCGCGCCAACATCATCGGCTTTGACTACACCGACATCATCGACAACCCCGAAGTGCGCGTGCCGGTCATCAACTACCTGCTGCACCGCCTGGAATCGCTGATCGACGGCCGCCCGCTGATCTACGTGATGGACGAATTCTGGAAGATCCTGGACGGCGAGGGCGGCCTGAAGGAATTTGCCAAGAACAAGCAGAAGACCATCCGTAAGCAGAACGGCATGGGCATCTTCGCCACCCAGAGCCCGGAAGATGCGCTCAAGAGCGACATCGCCGCGGCGCTGATCGAGCAGACCGCCACGCTGATCCTGCTGCCCAACCCCAATGCCAGCCGCTCGGATTACATCGACGGCCTGAAGCTGACCGAATCCGAGTTCAAGGTGGTCACCGCCCTGGACGAGCGCTCGCGCTGCTTCCTGGTCAAGCAGGGCCACGCCGCCAGCGTGTGCCAGCTCAACCTGCGTGGCATGGATGACATCCTGTCGGTGATTTCGGCCTCCACCGACAATATCGACGTGATGCACCGCGTCCTGCTCGACGCCGCCCAGCGCGAGAAGGTATCGCAGGCCGACCTCACCCCGGACCAGTGGCTCAGTGAGTTCTACAGGAAGCGCAAGGGCTCTGGAAAGCCCGCCGGGACACGACAGGACGCCGTTGCCTGACGGTCCCCCGGCCGATCAGGGACAGGCTTTCGCTGCATTCGATGGAGATAATTATGGACATTGCCATGAACAAGAACACCACCCGCCGCCGTCACTTCAGCTTCCGCCTGGCCGCCTTGTCGCTGGTGACCGTGCTGATGTGCAACGCGCCCGCGCCCGCCTACACGATGCCCGTGGTGGAAGTTGGCCCTAGTGTGTACCAGCAGATCATGAACCAGATCAACACTTACAAGGCTGAGATCACCGCGTACGCCTCGAAGGCGCAGGACGCGGCCGAGTATGTTGAACAGCGCACCCGCTGGATCCGCACGCTCGAGCAGTACGCTCAGGCGTTGGTGCAGGTGCAGGCTGTCATGAACAATTTCGGGATGCCGCAGGGCGCGGTGCTGACCACCGTTCCGGACAACTATCTGGTCAAGCAGAGCTGCGGTGGCGAGACCGACCTCAGCGTGACCGGACTGTTCAAGACCTTTGTGTTCAATCCCAAGGCGGACTTCAAATCGCAGCAGACCCAGATCTGCGTGAACATCCGCATGATGCAGAATCGAAAGTACAACGAGGCCGTCAGATTCATGAACGAGTCGGTGCCGCTCATGAAGTCTTCGCTGACCCGCATCTTCGACATGCGCGTTTTCAGCAACAGCCAAGGCAACGTGCAGGGCGCGGATAGCGAGGCGCTCCGCATGGCCAACGATCTCTCTGCACAGGCCCAGATATGGCAGTCGCGCATGCGCTCCTACGATGCCTACATCGAAGTGATGGAAGCCAACCAGAAGGTGGTGGCCGAGAATGCGCTCAAGGGTGATACCACCAACCAGATCATCGGAACCCTGGTCAAGACCGCTGCATTGAAGGGCGCACTCAGCGTCAAGTGATTCACCCAGGCAGGTTCAGCGGGTCTGCAAAGTAATGCCGGACCCAATGCAGTATCAGCATCACCAAGGGATTGTGGAAATGTCGATCAGGTCGATTGCCAACTTTTTTGATTTCTCAGGCGGATTGCAGGATCTGCTGGGCTACGCGGTGCGTGTCCAGTCGATCGGCGACTTCGTGTTCTTCAAGCTGATCCTGGATTACCTGCGCGATCGCATCAACGATTTCGGCATCGAGATGATGGGCCGCATGATGGCCTGGGTCGGCGGCATCGCCCTGATTCTGATGACCCTGTGGGTGTTGATCCAGGGGTACCGCATCGTCACCGGCCAGAGCCGCGATTCAATGATGGTGCTGGTCACCAACATGGCACGCGCTGCCCTGATCATCAGCGTGGCAACCTCCATGGCGATGTTCGGCAGCAGCGTCAGCGACTTCCTGACCAAGGATGTGGGCGGCCTGATCACCCGCGTGGTCACCGGTAAAAGTGGCACGGCCGAGGACCAGATCGACAAGAGCCTGGCCTGGATGCAAGTGGCGCTGTCCAGCATTGACGCAATCAAGGTGCTCGATGACGGCGGTCTGCGCGAAGAGAAGACCCGTGCCATGTGGTTCATCGGCATCGGCACCGGCGGTCCAGCCGTGACAGCAGGTGCCATGCTGCTGCTTTACCAGGTTGCCATCGCCCTGTTCATCGGATTCGGCCCGCTCTTCATATTGTGTCTACTGTTCGACCAGACCAAACAGCTCTTCCAGAAGTGGCTGTTCTACGGCATAGGCACCATGTTCTCGATGGCGGTGCTGTCGGCGATGGTCTCGATCGCGCTGGACATGGTCATACGCGTTTCCGCCGCTTTCTGGACGTCGTCGCTGATCAACAGCTTCTTCCTCGAAGATGCGATGAGCGACGGCATGACCAGCCAAGCCATGCAGCAGGGCGGCATGGGCCTGATCCTCACGACGCTGATTCTGACTGCGCCCCCAATGGCCGCGATGTTCTTCCAGGGTACCTTGGGTAGCTTCATGGCATATTCCCAGATAGGTGGCTCGGCAGCCGCCGGCCCGCAGGGCCAGCCCCCGGGTTCGTACACTCCGGCGCAGAGCAGGAATACTGAGAGCAACACGGGAGACACGGTCGGACAGCAGCACGTTGGCAGAACCGTCTCCCAGTCTGCCCCAGACACTGCCAGCGGCTCTGGCAAGTACGGAAACGCAGACGGTCGATGAGGCTCCCGAAAGGAGCTTCCCTTGAGTGGTGTTGGGAATCAATCATGAGAAAACTGATCGCAGCGATTTTCCTTCTGGTGGCTTCGCAAACAGCTTTTGCTGAGGGCGCCTGCCCGCCGGGCTCATATCCCATTGGCGGCCAGGGTGTTCAGGGTTGTGCACCTATTCCGGGTGGTGGCGCGGGTTCCTCCGAGAGGCGAATGGTCGCGGATGGGGAGTGGCAAACCAGGTGGGGCGCCGTGTCGGAGGACACGGACAGCATGTCGACCGGCGCATCGGTATCAATGAAATCGAAGCGCCTTGCGGTCGCGGCAGCGGACGCAGAATGCAAGAGGCTTGGCGGCAAGAACTGCAAGCTTCGCTTGGCGTACTTTAATCAGTGCATTGCAATCGCTGACCCTGATTCCAGTCAACTCGCCAGTGGAGGAGGAAAATCGATGGTGGTGTCAGCGGAAACGGTGGAACAAGCGAAGGAGGCCGCGCTTTCCAAATGCCAAGGCATGGAGAGTGGCCAGACCTGCGAAATTGTTTACTCTGCGTGCAGCATGTCTGAATACAAATCATTCCGTTGATCTAAGGCGCCAGCGTCTTGCCTTCTGAGCGGGTGTACGGGAGCGCTAGCGCCGACGTGGATGTCGTCAGGCCTTTCTGCTGCCGTTGCTGTGTCCGACACTGTGTACTTCAATGTAACCGGGGCAGCACGTGATGCGATTGATGATCGTCCTGTTGAGTCTTGCGTTCCTCCCTTTCACCGCCTTCGCAGAAGGACGTTGCCCTCCCGGTCAGTATCCGATCGGAGGGCAAGGGGCGGGTGGCTGCGCCCCCATCCCTTCCTCGGGTGGCGCGGATTCGCGAGGACCCGTTCCGACTGGCAAGTGGGAAACGCGTTGGGGCGCGATTTCGGAAGATCCGACTACGCTGGCTACGGGAGCGTCTGTTTCCATGAAGTCGAAGCGGCAGGCAATTGCAGCCGCAACTGCTGAGTGCGAGCGATTGGGCGGAAAAGCCTGTAAGACGCGATTGACCTACTACAATCAGTGCGCCGCAATTGCAGATGCCACTGCTGAGAGCTTGAAGGGCGGTGCGGGAACTTCTATTGCTGCGCATGCAGAGACCGAGGATCAAGCCAAGAGCCTGGCCCTCGCCCAGTGCAGCAGCGCTCAGAGTGGCCAGAAGTGCAGCATCGTCTACGCTGCCTGCAGCATGTCCGAGTTCAAGTCATTCCGTTAGGTGGGTTGGGTAGTGATCGTCACTGACAGATCTGGAAAGGCAGGTTGTCGTACTGGCTCTACAGCTTTTGCTCTGGGTCGAGACTGGCGTGTCGTAGGGAATTCTTTGAGAAGACTTATCTTTCTATTTGTCTTGGCTTTCGCTCCTATCGCCGCATTTGGCGAAGGCGCATGCCCACCAGGCTCCTACCCCGTCGGCGGACAGGGCGTGCAGGGTTGCGCACCCATTCCACAATCCGGGCCAGGTGAGCCGCGCAGAATGGTGCCCGATGGTAAATGGGAAACTCGTTGGGGTGCGGTGGCAGAAGGGAAGAATGCGGCGGATCCCAAAGGTCCTACGGCGACCGGGGTCTCGGTATCGCAGAAGTCAAAGAAGGCTGCAATCCAGCTCGCCTTGCAGGAATGCAAGCGCGGTGGGGGTAAAGACTGTGAGATCAGAATTGACTACTACAACCAGTGCGTTGCGCTCGCGGATCCGACCGCCGCCGCACGTAACTCTGGTGCGACTCTCTCGAGCATCGTACGTGCTGAAACGTTGAGCCAAGCATCCACCATGGCAAGGCAGCGCTGTGAAGCTGGCGGTCAACAGTGTGAAGTGATTTACTCCGCCTGTAGTCTATCTGAGTTCAAATCGTTCCGTTGAGGGGATAGCCAGGTGGCCCGGACGCATAACCAAGCGATAGGATTCCTGTTGGTGGTAATCGTGCTATCCACGGCCGTCGTTGGACGCTCAGTTGCAGAGGGACGTTGCCCTCCCGGACAGTATCCGATCGGCGGACAAGGGGCAGGGGGCTGTGCACCAACCGGTGCCGGTTCCGGCGGGAGTGGCGATCCGGTCCCGACAGGCCGATGGCACAAGACCTGGGGAGCGGTTGCCTTTTCCAAGTCAGGGGATGCTGGGGCAGTCGTCGGAAAGATGTCAAAGGCGGAAGCTGTCGCGGGTGCCGTCGAGAAGTGCTCTCAATGGGGAGCTACTGACTGCAAGGAGGGGCTGACATTCAAGAACCAGTGCGCAGCGGTGATTCAGGCGGACAAGTCGCTTGGGACACGACTCGATACGGGGGCGACGAAGGAGATCGCGCTTGAGCGCGCGACAGCGTCATGCAGGAATTCCGGCAGCCATAGCTGTACGACGATCTACGCTGAGTGCAGCATGCCGTATTTTGAAAGGTTCTGATGTATTGCCATTCGTGGAACGTAGTCGTCGGAACACGGCAACCCGTGCCGAGAGTGCAACGTAACTGCTTGTGACGGAATTCGCGTATTTGAAAGGCGTGGAGCGCGAACATGGTGGTATGCCGCAACGTCGAATCGTTGCGGTGCAGGCATGACCACTACAGTTCATTTATTAGTTCAAGGACGACATGATGCGTAAGAATTCGGTTTTCTCCCGTAGCTTGGAAGTCGGCTGTTCGGCATCGCTTCTGCTGCTGTTACCGCTTGCCACATTCACTGTGCAAGCTCAGGCGACACCAGAGGTTGTATCCCCCGCATCGGCGGTTAGCGAGGCAGCAGGCGTCGCCAGTCCGACCAATGCGCCGCCCGCAACACCTGCTTCGATGAGTGATCAGGAAGCGACGACTGTCGCTGGGCCTGCACTGGTCAATCTGCCAGCGACTGTGACGCCGGGTATTGAGCCTCGGCCGGTTGAGCCGGTTGAACCGGTGAGTCGAGAGCCTTCCGCTGCGATTGAAGAGGTTGATGATGTGGCACCGACCGCCAGCGTCGAAGGCGCAGTCGAGGCGTCGGCGGCGATGCCTGCAGCCACAGTCGATCCCGCGCCCGCCGTGGCGGCACCTGTCTCTGCTGCGGCGGCGCAACGTCCTGTGATCCCGTCTGCTTCCGTGGACGCGGCGGCATCAGCTGCAGCTGCAGCTGCAGCTGCATCGATGGAAACACCGTCGATGAGCAGTCCGCCAGCCGGACCAGAACCTTCTTCCGAACCGGTACCCGTGGCGCCGCGCCCGCTGGTTATCCCCACGCTCGCCAATGACAACAACCAGATCGAGCGTCAGCTCGGTGCGCGCTGCCCGAACGACCTCGCGGCACGTCTGGCCTCCCAGGCGGACCTCCTGATCGGCGCCTGCCAAGGCACGCTGCCGGCGCACCTCTCGGCGTTGCTGGTGGCCATTCCGGAGCAGCAGCTGCTTCTCCCGCGCGCCTGGCGCGAACGCCAGGTGGGGCAGAAGGGCTGGTTCAAGGCCGTGCCCGGCTACGGGCTGCGCCCGGACTTCCTGGCGGTGCAGGGCGATGTCTGGGTGCGCTCGTTCGAAGGCGCTGACCCGTCCACCACGGTGTACCTGGTGTCCGGCCCGTTCGCGTGTGCCGACAACCGCGGCCCCGACGCCGAGCCGGTCAAGACGGTGCGTCTGCCGGCCGGCAGCTGCCGCGAGGGGCTGGTGCAGCAGCGCGTGTACCGCGTGAGCGCGGGCGCGGCCCCGGTGGACATCACCCAGCAGGCGCTGCCGGCGGAGCCGTTGCTGTCCGACGCCGACCGGAAGCGTTATGGCGCCGACGGCGCACGCGTGCAGCTGGATGCGGGCAAGCTTCAGTTCGGCCCGGCGGTGCGCTGGTATGTGGACGTCGGCGCCACCGAGAAACCCGAGCCGCGCAGCTACGGCGAGTGGGGCCGGCTGCACCTGGGCTTCGCGGTCTGGAATGGCGAGCGCTTCGAGCCGCGCGATACCGTGCCGCGCGCGGTGTGGCCATGCGATCCGGTGGCACCGGGCGACGCCAGCTGCGGCGCCTACGCCGATGCCGGGCGCGACCCGTTCATCGTGGTCGGCGCCTCGGCCCAGGGTGTGACCGCGACACCTTGAGTCCATGGCGTTGGCCTCGTAGCAAGAAAGCGCCCCTCGGGGCGCTTTCTTTTTGCGTGCGGCGGCGACTGGCCTGCTTAGCCCTGGCCCACCAATGCAAACCGTGGCCGCAGCACACCGTCCACCTCGACCTGCGCGGTGAACATGTCATACGGTCGCACCCACAGCCCCAGGTCCTCGTCCAACGGGCGATACAACACCATCGGCAGCAGGGTCTCGCTGTGGCGCACCACGTCGATCACCTGATAGTTGCCGCCCTTGAAGTGGCGGTAGTGACCCGGAGCAAGGATGGGCAGGGGGGTTAGGTCGGACATGGGAAGCGCCAGGCAATGGAATGCCGCCATTATCGCAACCCGACGGCGGCCTAGTCGCTGTCGATATCGCTCGGCGGCCCCGCGCGGCAGGCCAGCACCAACTGCGTGACGGCATCGGCACTCATTGGCCGGGCCAGGTAATACCCCTGCGCCTCGTTGCAGTCCCACAGCCGCAGCAGCGACAGTTCTGACTCGTGCTCCACTCCCTCGGCCACCGTGCGGTAGCCCAGCTGCTGGGCGAGCCGGATGATGGCCTCCACCTTCAGCCGGGCGGTACGCGAGCGCGCCAGGCCGGTGACCAGGCTCTGGTCCACCTTGATGTGGCTGATCGGCACTTCGCTCAGGTACCCGAAGTTGCTGTAGCCACTGCCGAAGTCGTCGATGGCGATGCGCACGCCGGCGGCGGCCATTGCGCGCAGCTGGGGCAGGGCGGCGGGGTGGCTGTGCAGCCACTGGCCTTCGGTGATCTCCACTTCGATCTGCGACGGCACCAGGCCATTGGTACGCAGACGCTCGGCCATGCCGGTCCACAGGTTGGCATTGTCGAAGTCCCGGGGGGAGAGATTGATGGACAAGGTGAACCCGGGCAGCAGCCGCTGCCAGCGCGCCGCCTGCGCGAACGCATGCTCGATCACCCATTGGCTGAGCGCCGGCATCAGCGCCGTGCACTCCAGCACGGGAATGAACTCGCCCGGCGTGATCGGCCCCAGCATCGGGTGCGTCCAGCGCAGCAGGGCTTCGGCCGACACCGGCTGACCATCGCGCAGGTCGTAGCGCGGTTGGTAGACCAGGCTGAACTGCTCCTGGGCCAGCCCGCGCGCGGCATCGGAGGCAAGCCGGTAACGGCGGCGCAGGTGCGCATCGCGGTCGGCCGAGTACCAGCACAGGCAGGCGTCGGTCTGCAGCGCGTGGTTCAGCGCCACCATGCATTTACGTACCAGGTCGCCGGCTTCATCCGGATCGGCACGGAAGTCGCACAGCCCGGCGTGGAACTGCGGCGACATCGGAATGCTGCCGACCATCAGCGGCCGCCGCATGCGCTCGCGCAGCCGCTGCATCAGCGCCTCGACCTGCGCGTGGTCCTGGTTGCGCAGCACGAACGCGAACCGGGTGGAGGCCACGTGGTAGACCTGCACGTCTTCGGTCAGCACTTCCTGCACGCGCAGCGACGCCTGCCGGAGCAGGGATTCCACCGGCTTCAGGCCCAGCGCCTGGCCGGCGTCATTGGCGCTCTGCAGGTCGAACACATCCAGCAGCACGCCGGTGAACTGGTTGCTGCCGTCCTGGCGGCCGAGCACGCTCAGATCGGCCTGGAACTGCTGGCGGTTGGGTAGCCCGCTGATCGGCTCGCGCCGGCCCAGCGACATCTTCAGTTCCATCTGGTTGACCACGATCCGCGCCAGGGTCTGCAGCTGGCGCTGCTCATCGGCGGTCAACACGCGCGGGGTGCGGTCCATCAGGCACAGCGTGCCCAGCGCGATGCCGTTTCGGGTCACCAGCGGCGCGCCGGCGTAGAAGCGCATCTGCTCGGGGCCGGCCACCAGCGGGTTGTCGTGGAAGCGGGGATCCTGGCGCAGGTCTTCGATCTGCAGGATCCCGCTGGACTGCAGCGCGCACGAGCAGATCGAGTGGTGGCGGTCGGTGCGTTCCAGCGCCAGCCCGACACGCGATATGAAGCGCTGCGAGTCGGCATCGACGATGGAGATCAGCGCAATGGCGGTGCCGAAGGTAAACGCCGCCAGTTCGGTGACCGGGTCCAGCGAGCGCCCCAAGGCGGGATCCATCACGTTGAGCGCTTCGATCAGCGCGATGCGTTCCAGATCCTGGCTGCGGTCGAGCATTCCGTGCGTCCTGTCAAACGGAGTACGCAGGTACTATCCCGCCGCGTTTGCAGTGCCGGTGTGAAGTGCGCTGTTCAGGTATGAAGCATTCACCTCGGCGCGCATCAGGTCGCCGGCGAAGATTCCTTCAGCAGCGTCACCAACTGCTTGAGCCGGTAGGGTTTCGGCAGGAATTCAACATTTTCCGGAAGCGGCGGCAGCTGGGACCGTGCATAGCCGGACGACAGGATCATCCGGGCGTTTGGCAGGGCATTGGCGACATGCGCGCTCAATTCCAGTCCGCTCATGCCCTCGGGCATGTTGACGTCGCTGAACACGACATCGAAGCCGCCGTTCATGTCGATCAATTGAACGGCCGTCGGGCCGTCGGTGGCCGTATGCACCTCGATACCGAAATCACGCAGCGCCTGTCCGATCAGCTCGCGCAGGTCTTCCTGGTCTTCGACCATCAACACACGAAGGGGCTCAGACATGCGCGACTTCCTCTAGGGCAGGTAACAACAAACGGACAGTGGTGCCGCGTCCGGGGGCGGTCTGTACATCGACGAAACCGTCGCACTGGGACACGAAGCCAAATACCTGGCTCAGGCCCAGACCGCTGCCCTTGCCGACTTCCTTGGTGGTGAAGAACGGTTCGCTGGCACGCTCGGCCACATCCGGCGGCATGCCATTGCCCTGGTCCGTCACCGCGATGGCCACATAGCGGCGCTGCGTGGGGTTGGCCAGGTCCGGGGCCAGGCGTTGTTCGGCCGTGGCACTGATGGTGATGGTCCCGCCCTGCGGCATGGCCTCGCAGCTGTTGAGCAGCAGGTTCAATACAGCGGTATGCAACTGTACGCCATCGGTGGTGATTCGAGGTAGGTCGAAAGGCACTTCCAGACGCAGCCGGATGTTGTCCGGGCAGGCCCGCTGCAGCACCGGCAGTTCCTGCTCGAACAGCCGCGCTACCTGAAGGGGCTCGCGTACCAGGGTCTGGTCGGCCGAGAACGCCAGCAGCTGGCGGGTCAGCAGCGAGCCCCGGTCGGCGGCGGCCTGGGCCAGCTCGGTCAGTTCGCGGGTACGCGCATCGGCGCCGGGGCGCAGCGAGATCAGGTCCAGCGCGTTGCCGATGGTGGTCAGCAGGTTGTTGAATTCGTGCGCCAGCCCGCGCGTGAGCCGGCCCACGCCTTCGAACTGCTGCAACTGCTCGCGGGCACGCTGGGCGTCCTGCAGCAGGCGCTGGGCGTGGTAGCGCTCGGTGACGTCCTGGGTGACCTTGACGAAGCCGAGCAGGGCGCCGTCCTGGCGCACGGCTTCGATCACCTCGCTGGCGCGGAAGCACTCGCCGCTGCGGCGCACCCGCCAGCCTTCGCCAGCGTAGCGGCCATGCTGCTCGGCCTGGGCCAGGGTGTGTTCGGCGGTGCCGGAGGCGCGCTCGTCGGGGGCGTAGAACAGCCGCACGTGCTGCCCCATCACTTCCTCGGTGGAATACCCCTTGACCCGCTCGCAGCCCCGGTTCCAGCTGCGGATGCAGCCCTGCGCGTCAAGCAGGTAAATCGCGTGATCGGATACGTGATCGATCAACAGCTGCAACTGCAGACGATCATCAGCAAGCGGCGCGATATCGGTGACTGCCTGGACCACGGCGGCGGTTTTACTCCCCTTTAAGGGGCTGAACCGTAGGAGTCGCGATGTGAAGATAGTGTCAACATCGGTTCTGAACACGCCGCCATTTGGCGTATAACGCCCGAATTCACAGTTCGGTTAACATCGAACCCCTTTTCACGCTGGAACCGTGTGCATGAATGCTGCGCCAACCGCTCGCGACCGCTGGATCTGGCTGGCATCGGCCGGCCTGATGGCCTTCACCATCGGCCTGGAGCTGGTGGTGCCGCTGGGCTATGCGGTGTGGCTGACGTACTTCATGGCGGTGGGCATCACCCTGTTCCAGCGCCGGCTGGAGGTGCCGCTGTTGGTGGCGGCCGGCTCCTGCATCCTCCTGGTCGTGGGCTATCACCTGGCCCCGGCCAGCACCAATTCCGCGTTCTCCTTCGTCAACCGCACCATCGGTGGGATCTGCTTCCTGCTGATGGCGTTGACGGTGATCAAGGCCATCCAGGCCCGCCGCAGCGCCGCTGACGCGCTGTGGCTGCAGGAAGCCGAGAATGACGTGACGGTCAGCCTGCGCGGCGACCCGGAACCGCGGGTGCTGGCCGATGAGGCGATGCGCACGCTGTGCGCGCGCCTGAATGCCGACGTTGGCGCCCTGTACCGGTTGCAGGGCGAACGGCTGGTGCTGGTGGGTGGCGCCGCGTTGCCGCCGCAGTTGCCCGATTCGCTTCCGGCGGCTGCCGGGCAATGGGGGGAAGTCCTGCGTCAGGGCCAGCCGCGCCGGCTGGAAGAGGGCGAAAGCCTGCTTGAGATCGAAACCGCGCTGGGCCGCACCCCCGTGCACCAGCGCCTGCTGGGACCGATCACCGCCGATGGCGCGGTGATCGGCCTGGTGGAACTGGGCAGGGCCGGCGTGTCGCCGGCGCGCGCGCTAGAGTTGGGGCTGCTGCTGCAGTGCGCCGAACCGCTGGGCGTGGCCCTGCGCACCGCGCTGCTGCGCGCGCAGCTGGTGGAGCTGCTGGAAGAAACCCAGCGCCAGAGCGAAGAGCTGCAGACCCAGCAGGAAGAGCTGCGGGTGGCCAACGAAGAGCTGGAAGAGCAGAGCCGCAGCCTGCTGCATTCGCAGGCCAACCTGGAACAGCAGCAGGCCGAGCTGGAGCAGACCAACGTGCAGCTGGAAGAGCGCACCCATGAACTGGAAGCGCGCCAGCAGGCGCTGCTGATCGCGCAGGGCCAGCTGGTGCAGAACAGCCGCGAGCTGGAGGCCAGTTCGCGCTACAAGTCCGAATTCCTGGCCAACATGTCGCACGAACTGCGCACCCCGCTCAACAGCGCGCTGATCCTGGCCAAGCTGCTGGCCGACAACAAGGACGGCACCCTGACCGCCGAACAGGTCAAGTACGCGCAGGCCATCCACTCGTCCAACAACGACCTGCTGGCGCTGATCAACGACATCCTGGACCTGTCGCGCATCGAGGCCGGGCATGTCGAACTGGCCGAAGAAAACCTGGCGGTGTCCAGCGTGCTGCAGCGCCTGAAGGAAACCTTCGAGCCGCTGGCCGCGCAGAAGGGCCTGGCGCTGGACATCCGCGCCGACAGCGATGCGCCCAGCCAGCTGGTGGCCGACGGGCAGCGCCTGCAGCAGATCCTGAAGAACCTGCTGGCCAACGCGGTGAAGTTCACCGAACACGGCAGCGTCTCGCTGGTGGTGCGCGGCAACGGGGCAGGGCGCATCCAGTTCGCGGTGACCGATACCGGTATCGGCATTCCGCAGGCGCAGACCGAAGTGATCTTCGAAGCCTTCCGCCAGGCCGATGGCAGCACCCGGCGCCGTTACGGCGGCACGGGACTGGGCCTGTCGATCTCGCGCGACCTGGCCGCGCGCATGGGCGGCGCCATTACCGTGTCGAGCGAACCCGGCCGTGGCAGCTGCTTCATCCTGGACCTGCCGCTGGCGGCGGGCACCGCGACGGCAGCGCCGATGGCGGCACCCGATGTGCGCCCGGCACCCGCAGCGAAGCTGGCAGCCCCGGCACCGCTGCTCGGCAATGCCCATGGGGCGTCGGCCGCCGCGCCGTCGCCGCGCGTGGTGGATGACCGTGGCCGCCGCAGTCGCGCCGGCCGCATGATCCTGGTGGTCGAGGACGACGTGACCTTCGCCGAGGCGCTGGTGGGCATGGCCCATGAGCTGGACTTCGACTGCGTGGTGGCGCAGACGGCCGAGGAGGCGCTTGCACTGGCCACTGAGCTGCGCCCCAACGGCGTGCTGCTGGATATCGGCCTGCCCGATGTGTCGGGCCTGAGCGTGCTGGAGCGTCTAAAGCGCGATCCGGCCACGCGGCACATCCCGGTGCACGTGGTGTCCGGGCTGGAGCGCTCGCAGGTGGCGATGGAGCTGGGCGCGATCGGGTATGTGATCAAGCCGGCCACGCGCGAACGCCTGGTCGAGGCGATCCAGCAGCTGGAAGCGACCAGCGAACGCGATGTGCGGCGCCTGCTGATCGTCGAGGACGACAGCGCGCTGCGCTCCAACCTGCAGTTGCTGCTGGGCCGCGACCAGCTGGAAATCACCGCGGTGGGCAGCCTCGCCGAAGCGAAGGCCGAACTGGGCACCTCCACCTTCGACTGCATGGTCACCGACCTGGCGCTGCCCGACGGCACCGGCTACGACCTGCTTGAGTACATGGCCGGCAACGAAGCGGTCGCCTTCCCGCCGGTCATCGTCTACACCGGCCGCGCCCTGACCCGCGACGAAGAGCAGCGCCTGCGCCGCTATTCCAAGAGCATCATCATCAAGGGCGCGCGCTCGCCCGAGCGCCTGCTCGATGAAGTGACCCTGTTCCTGCACAGCGTGGAAGCCTCGCTGCCCAGCGACCAGCAGCGCCTGCTGCGCGAAGCGCGCCGCCGCGATGCGGTGCTGGACGGGCGCACCGTGCTGCTGGCCGAAGACGATGTGCGCAACATCTTCGCGCTGTCCAGCGTGCTCGAGCCGCTGGGGGTGAAGCTGGAGATCGCCCGCAACGGCCGCGAGGCACTCGAACGCCTGGGCCCGGAGATCGACCTGGTGCTGATGGACATCATGATGCCGGAGATGGACGGGCTGACCGCGATGCGCGAGATCCGCCGCGACAACCGCTGGCGCGACCTGCCGATCATCGCGCTGACCGCCAAGGCCATGCCCGATGATCGCGAGCATTGCCTGCAGGCCGGTGCCAACGATTACATCGCCAAGCCCATCGACGTGGACAAGCTGGTCTCGCTGTGCCGCGTGTGGTGTTCGCGCCGATGAACGAAGCCGAGCTGTTCGACCTGGAACTGCGCCTGCTGCTGGAGGCGGTGTACCAGCGTTACCACTACGATTTCCGCGACTACGCGCTGGCGTCGCTGCGCCGGCGCATGCGCCACGCCATGGCACGCTTCGAGTGCGACAACATGGGGGCGCTGCAGCACCGGCTGCTGCATGAGCCGGAAACCTTCGCGCTGGCCATGCAGTACTTCACCGTGCAGGTCTCGGAGATGTTCCGTGACCCGGCCTACTTCCGCATGCTGCGCGAGCACGCCATCCCGGTGCTGCGCACCTATCCGTCGATCAAACTGTGGATCGCCGGCTGCAGCACCGGCGAGGAAGTGTGGTCGCTGGCGATCCTGCTGCAGGAAGAAGGCCTGCTGGACCGCGCCATCATCTACGCCACCGACATCAACCCCGATGCGCTGGAAGCCGCCGAAACCGGCGCGTTCGCGCTGGACCGCCTGGCCCAGTTCAGCCGCAACTACCTGGAAGCCGGTGGCACCGGCTCCTTGTCGGACTACTACAGCACCGGCTACGGCAGCGTGGTGTTCGACCGCCGGCTCAAGCGCAACATCGTGTTCGCCGACCACAGCCTGGCCACCGATACCGTGTTTTCCGAAGTGCACCTGGTGTCGTGCCGCAACGTGCTGATCTACTTCCAGCGCGCCCTGCAGGACCGTGCCATCGGCCTGTTCCACGAGGCGCTGGTGCACCGCGGCTTCCTGGGCCTGGGCAGCAAGGAGTCGCTGCAGTTCGGCGAGCATGCCGATGCGTTCGAAGCCTGCGCCCGCGAACAGCGCCTGTACCGGAAGCTGGCCTGATGGACACCACGGTCGAGCAGCCCGGATTCGAGGTCATCGTGGTCGGCGCGTCCGCCGGCGGCGTGAGCGCGCTGCAGCAACTGTTGGCTGCGCTGCCCGCCGACCTGCCGATGCCGGTACTGGTGGTGCTGCACCTGCCGCGTGACCGCCCCAGCCGGATCGCCGACCTGCTCGACGTGCGCTGTCCATTGCCGGTACGTGAAGCCGAGGACAAGCAGCCGCTGGCGCCCGGCACGGTGACCTTCGCGCCGCCGGACTACCATCTGCTGGTCGAGAGCCGCAGCAGCCTGGCCTTGTCCGTGGACGCGCCGGTGCTGTTCTCGCGGCCGGCGATCGACCCGATGTTCGAAAGCGCCGCCGAAGTGTTCGGCAGCGGCGTGCTGGCCATCCTGCTCACAGGGGCCAGCAACGACGGCAGTGCCGGCGTAGCCGCAGTCCGCAACGCCGGTGGCCAGGCCTGGATC